>JAUVKB010000092.1 GCA_030596405.1 Deltaproteobacteria bacterium | reverse complement strand
TTCTTCAAGCATATTGAATTTAATGTCATCGATTTTTTTTTCATAAATCCTTATGGCAAGTGTTTTTTCACCCAGGTCTTCTCCCTTAAGCATGGCTTCAAATGTTATTGAAAGCATTTCACAGATTTTGACATTATAGAAAGCGACTCTGCCGCATTCATTTTTAATCTGTTCGGGAATTTTCGTAAAAAAAGAGGCGCTGTTATCTTCCTTGTTTGCATGTTCAGGGATTTCCATGCTTAAATATAGAAATGCCGTGTCTTCTATAAGATCAAAAACGCGGTCCACTATTTCAACGAATTTGCACAAATCAGGTCTAAGATAAGGCAGGAATGCACCGCTATATATGTTTGAGATTATTTCTCTTCGGATTGAATCCCCTTTGCGTTCAAGTTCGGCAACGTCATTAATAAGCTTTCTGTTGTTTTTCCCGATACCAATCCTGAATGTATTGCAGGCTGTGCAAAGGAGCTTTATATGTTCTCTTATATTTTCTATAACCCTTTGCTCTTTTTTGTCGCGGGATAATATTTTATCAAAAAGCATGTTCACCCCTTGCCCTCATAACCAGTGACGCATTCATAAGGTCAACCATAGAAATAACCCCTATAATATTTTTGTTTTTTTCAACAAAAATTCTTGCCACATTTGATCTTTCCATTAGAATCGCAGCTTCCTTAATGGACGTATCCTTTTCAATTGATAATAGCGGTTTTGAAGTAATATCAGATACTTGAATTTTCTTTGGGTCAAGCCCTTTGGCAAGTACTTTAAAAACCACGTCTCTTGCGGTTATTACACCGTATTCAACATTTTTTTTGTTAAACCTGACTACCAATGACCGGATACGCCTGTCCACCATTTTTTCAATTGCATCATATACCGAGCCTTCGGCACCCACAAATTTTATATTAGTTGTCATAAATTCTTGCACTTTCATTTTTACACCTCATGGTATGTTTTTAAAAAAAATAACAGAGAAAGAATTTTTATCTGTTTAAAATTTTGCCGATTCTAATCATGGCTTTCTGAACGTTTTCAAAGTTGTTAAAAGCGCTGAGCCTTATGAAACCCTGACCGCACTTTCCGAATCCAGCCCCAGGCGTGCAAACAACACCGGCCTTTTTAAGCAGGAGATCAAAGAATTTCCATGAATCCATATTGCATTTTACCCATATGTAAGGGGAGTTTTCTCCGCCAACATGCTTATACCCAAGTTTGTCGATTTCCTGCCGTATCAGGCCCGCATTTTTAAGGTAATAGTCGTTCAAATTTTTTACCTCGATTTTGCCTTTTTCACTGTAAATCGCCTCGGCAGCTCTTTGAACAGGGTAGGACACCCCGTTGAATTTGGTGGTGTGGCGCCGGTTCCACAGGGAATGGAGAGAATGTTTCCCCCCGTTTGAATCATAACCGATACAACTTTCCGGAACTACCGTATAGGCACAGCGGGTGCCTGTAAATCCCGCTGTCTTGGAAAAACTTCTAAACTCAATGGCAACTTCTCGGGATCCTTCGATTTCATATATGGATACAGGCAAAGAGTCGTCCCTGATAAAAGCCTCATAGGCTGCATCGTAAAGGATAAGCGCCTTGTTTTCACGGGCAAATTCGACCCAGGTTTTAAGAAGGCTTTTGGTAATTGTCGTTCCGGTAGGGTTGTTGGGAAAGCACAGATATATCAGATCTACAGGCTCTTTTGGAAGATCCGGTATAAATCCGTTTTCTTCGCTGCTTTCCAGATAAACGATCTTTTCATACCGGCCGTTGCTAAATTTTCCTGTACGTCCTGCCATAACATTGGTGTCGACGTATACAGGATAAACAGGATCGGGAACCGCGATTGTAATGTCTGATGAAAATATTTCCTGAATATTTCCCGAATCGCATTTTGCCCCGTCACTGACGAAAATTTCATCAGGAGTAATTTCTGCCGCGCGGGATTGAAAATCATGTTCCGCAATTTTTTCCCTTAAAAAAGGATAACCCTGCTCGGGGCCATAGCCTTTGAAGGTAGAATTCCCGGCCATTTCATCAATCGCGCTGTGAAAGGCTTTGATGCATGATTGTGGCAAAGCCCGTGTGACATCGCCTATACCGAGCTTTATAACCTTAACATCCGGGTTGGCATCCTGAAATGCGGAAACTCGCTTGGCTATTTCCGAAAACAAATAAGATGACTGAAGTTTAAGATAATTTTCATTGATACTGATCATATACCCGCCTTTCTTTTAATAAAACTTATCGTAATTGTAACACATTAAACGTGTTGTCCATAAAATCTGCAACAGGGAGTCTGTTTCTCAAAACAGTCCCTTTGTTTTAGTATCGGTATAAGCCCTCCACCTCTGATGGAGGGCCCGGACACAGGTTCAACCTCCGGGAAAGTCCCGATGGGAATGACAGGAGGTTGAACTTATGCATAATTAAACAAGTTTATCGCATGTAAGACGGGATTGTAAATACCATATTGTAATAGTCCCTGACAGGCTGTTGAAAAACTTTGTTTTTTGACAGGTTATGTGTGATACAAGAACAGGGAAAGCATGAGAAACAATCTCTGGAAATGGCATTAAGAAAAGGAGGGAGATCATTAAGAATTTTGACGGATATGGAAAGAGTAAGGGCGTTTGCGGTGATACGGTAGAGATGTTTTTACAAGTATCGGACAACAGGATAAAATACGTTTCATTTAATATCGACGGTTGCCTGAACACAAGCGTATGTGCCAATACAGTGGCATTTCTGGCGGAAGGAAGGTCGATTGAAAAAGCCTGGGAAATAACCCCAAAAGATGTAATCGATTATCTTGGGACCCTGCCGTCCGACCATGAACATTGCGCTGAATTGGCTGTAGGCGCATTTTATAAATGTCTTGCCGGGGTTAAAAAGGCCAGAAATTTTGGGTATGGGAGATAAAGGTCGGCAGATATCCGAGCATTCTATTTTTGCTGGTATAATAATAAGTTAATATGGGGTGAATGATTGAAAGTCGTAATTGTAGGCGCCGGAGAGGTCGGATTTCATATTGCAACCCGTCTTGTCGGTGAAAACAAAGATGTGGTTGTTGTCGACACTAATCGGGATGCTATACGGCGGGTGTCCGAGAGCATTGATGTGCAGCTTGTAAACGGATCCGGCAGCAATCCGGCAGCCCTTGAAGAGGCGGGCATTAAAGAGGCTGAGATACTCCTTGCCGTAACAAACAGCGACGAGATTAACCTTGTGGCATGTCTTGTGGCAAATGTTATTTCACCGACCACAAAAAAACTGGCCCGGATTCGTAATTCCGATTTTGACAAATATCATGATACCTTCCGTGAACATGCGCCGCATATCGATACAATAATCAATCCCGAGATCGAGGTTGTCAAGACCATCGATAAACTGATGAGTGTGCCCGGTGCGGTTGATGCCGGAGAATTCGCAGACGGCCGGATCAAGTTTATAGGTATCCGCCTAGACAAAAACGCCCGGCTGGCAGGCGCCCGGCTTTCGGAAATTTCCGCAAAGATAGGGAAACAGTCGCCTCTTATTGCAGCGATTGTCCGGAATGAAGAACTGATTGTTCCCAGGGGGAACAACAGGCTGATGCCCGGAGACCTTGTATATTTTATCAGTGAGGCAGATAAACTTTTAGACACTCTTGAAGTTTTTGACAAACATACAGAGCCGTTGCGACGCGTTCTTATTATAGGCGGTGGGCGGATCGGTTTCAGACTGGCCAGGTTGCTTGAAAAAAACTCTATTTACACCAAGATAATTGAGAAAGATGCGAACCGTTGCGCCGAACTTGCTGAAGAGTTGAACAAGGTTATTGTGTTAAATGGAGACGGCTCTGATCAAGACCTTTTGAAGGAAGAAAATATCAAGGACATGGATGCCGTTATAACGCTTACCAATGATGAGGAGACCAATATTTTAGCATCCCTTCTAACCAAAAGGATGGGGGCAAAAAAAACGATTACAAAGATAAGCAAGTTTAGTTATTTTCCTCTGATGTCGGCAATCGGCATAGAACAGGTGGTAAGCCCCAGACTTTCCGCTATTAATACCATATTACAGCATATACGCAGGGGCAGGGTGCTTTCAGCTATATCGATTAAGGGGGAACAGGCTGAAGTCATGGAGGCTGTGGCGCTGGAAACTTCAGATATTGTCGGCAAGCCCCTTAAGAATATTTCATTTCCAAAGGGCGCGCTGGTTACCGGTATAATTCGTGATGAAAAAATTGTTATCCCTTCCGGCGATAGTGTTGTTGCGCCTAACGACAAGATTATTATTTTTGCAACGAGAGAGTCCATTCCCAGGATTGAGAAGATCCTTACCGTAAAGCTGGAGTATTTTTAAATGCGATGGCGTTTTATTCTTAATATCGTCGGCATATTAAATATATTTTTGGGCCTGTCCATGGTTTTTCCTCTTTTGTGGGCTATTTATTACAAAGACCAGAGTGTCATCTCCTTTTCAATCTCCATGGTAATTACGGTAATCTGCGGTTTTTTGCTTTTTATATTTTTCAGGGATGAAGATACGGGAGCGATAAGCCATCGTGAGGGAATGGCGATTGTGACTTTCGGCTGGACGTCTATCGGCCTGTTTGGAGCGCTCCCGTTTTATCTGGGGGGTGAATTTTGTACGTTTGTTGACGCGTTTTTTGAATCTGTTTCCGGATTTACAACAACCGGCGCATCGGTGTTGACCGGCATTGAGGGGATATCAAAGGGGTTGCTTTTCTGGCGAAGCTTTATCCAGTGGCTTGGCGGAATGGGTATTATTGTTTTGTCCGTAGCGATCCTTCCATTTTTAGGCGTCGGCGGCATGCAGCTTTATAAGGCGGAAGTGCCGAGTCCCATTCCTGACAAGCTCAAGCCGCGTATCAGAGATACGGCCATGGTTCTCTGGAAGGTTTATGCGCTCATTTCCCTTGTCGAGGTTTTATTGCTGATGATTGGAGGCATGGATCTTTATGATGCACTGTGCCATACATTTACCACAATGCCTACCGGCGGGTTTTCAACAAAAAACACCTCGATCGCCCATTATAACAGCGTTTATATTGATGTGGTGATTATTTTATTTATGATGCTTGCCGGAATAAATTTTTCGCTTCATTATCAGATGCTGCGGGGCAAAACGCTTGCGTTCTGGCGGGATGCAGAATGCCGTTTTTTTCTTGGGACCGTTTTTCTGCTGATTATTGTCGTTAGTTTTAATATTTATGGCGCTGTTTATAAAACGATCGCAGAGGCATTCAGGTTTGGCGCGTTCCAGGTGGTTTCCATAATTACAACTACCGGTTTTGCCACGGCGGATTACGAACAGTGGCCTGCCATGTCCCAGATTATCCTGGTGTTATGCATGTTCATCGGCGCATCAGCAGGCTCCACCGGAGGCGGTATGAAATGCCTTCGTATCATGCTCTATTTAAAATATTGTTATAAAGAGATTTTCTCTTTGATTCATCCCCATGCCGTCACACAAATAAAGATCGGGGGAAAACCCGTGCCCGAAGACGTCTTAAAAAGTGTTCTCGGGTTTCTTGGCCTTTACATTGGACTTTTTGTTTTGTGCTCAATCCTGCTGGCAGGGCTGGGAGTCGATTTTGTGACGTCATTTGCTGCGGTTGCGGCCACAATCGGGAATATAGGGCCCGGTTTTGGATCCGTTGGACCGATCGAAAACTATTCGCAGATACCTTATCTTGGCAAGTGGCTTCTAATCTGGTGCATGCTGCTGGGAAGGCTTGAAATATACACGGTTATCATTCTTCTTGTCCCTGAGTTCTGGCGAAAATAATTTTTATTAAGGAGCTTGTATGTTCGGAATCGGAATGCCTGAAATGATTTTGATCCTAGTGGTGGCGCTTATCGTTATCGGGCCTAAAAAACTTCCTGATCTCGCAAAATCTTTGGGCCGCGCAATAGGTGAGTTTAAAAGCGCGACAAATGAGTTTAAACAAACCGTGGAGATGGGGACAGATATAGAAACAAAAATAGATACAAAAACAACAACCGAAAAAAAGGCCTTAAGTGATACAGGTGATAATATTAAGAACCCTGTCTGTAAAAAGATTGATAAAGAAAAAGAAAATGTAAAAAAATGCTGAAAGGAACAATTTTTTATTGTGAATAAAGACGATAAAATCCCTCTTACATCCCATCTTGAAGAGCTTAGAAAACGTCTTATAGTCTGTTTTATAGCGGTTGGAGCCGGTTTTATCCTTTCATACGGGTTTAAGGAAAAGCTTTTTCAGATTTTAACCTATCCCTTGATATCCGTTATGAAAACTGATGGAACGCTCATTTTTACAGGACTTCCCGAGGCGTTTTTCACTTATTTAAAAGTATCTTTTCTTACAGGGCTTATCCTGTCCGCACCGGTAATTTTATATGAATTCTGGGTGTTTGTTGCCCCGGGGTTATACCATAAGGAGAGACGCCTGCTTTTGCCGGTTGTTTTTTTCTCCTCTTTATTCTTTATAGCCGGGGCGCTTTTCGGATATTTTGTGGTTTTCCCTTTTGGGTTCAAATTTTTTTTAGGCTTTGCCACTGAAACAATCAAGCCGCTTATCTCAATGCGTGAATATCTGAGTTTTGCCGCAAAATTATTAATCGCATTTGGACTCGCTTTTGAGCTTCCTATCGTTGTTACTTTTTTATCCAGGCTAGGCATTGTAACAGTCGATTTCTTAAAAAAAAACAGGAAGTATGCCCTGCTTTTAAGCTTTGTCTGTTCAGCAATTTTAACGCCGCCGGATGTTATTACCCAAATAATGATGGCGCTGCCTTTGATGATTCTGTATGAAATGGGCATATACAGCGCCATGTTTTTTGGGCGAAAAAAAGCAAAGAGCAATCCTTAAAAGCCTCAAGTGCTTTCCGGTGGAGTTCGCAAAGGAAAGTTTTGAAGGGCTACTTAAGGATAGTAAGCACTCTCACCGAATGAAGAAGAAATTCAAAAGCATCGACCCGACCTTTCCCGGCGGCTTTTAACCCCCAGCGGCCGCCTGTAGGATCCGGCACTGACAGGAAAAGAATTAAAAGAAGGACGCGAGGAAGTAGTTGAAATTGAGAAGCTGTTGGAAAAGTGGAAAGTGGTAAAAACTTGAAGACGGAGGAGTGATTTTATCTCTCACAAAAAAAGGAAAAGGACTTGGAGCGCTGGAAAAACCGGAGAAAATATATCTTAACAACTCGAATCAGATATATGCAATAAGCGGCAAAGATAAAGAAAACACAGAAACTATCCGCGAAACATTTTTTATCAACATGCTTTCAGTTATGCATAAAGTCTCAATGCCCCCAAAGGGAGATTTTTATATTGACAATAAATATACCTTTGAAATCGGAGGCAAAAACAAAAACTTCAAGCAGATAAAAGATATTAAAAACTCCTTTCTTGCACTTGATGACGTAGAAGCAGGTATCGGCAATAAGATACCGTTATGGTTATTTGGCTTTTTGTATTAGGAGAACAGAATGCTTCTTTATAACCGTCTAAATTCAACTAATCGGTATGTAGCGCTGGATGTGGAAACAACCGGTTTTTCGCCCCAAAATGGTGACAGGGTTATAGAAATCGGCGCAGTTGCTATCGAGGACCAAGGCATTGTCGCTGAATTCAGCAGTCTTATTGATGTCGGAAAAAAAATTCCGTGGCGGGCTCAGCAGGTACACGGCATAACCAATGAAATGCTTCAGGACGAACCAGGGCCGGATGAAGTGCTGCCGGAATTTTACAACTTCATTGCCGGAAGTATCCTGATAGCCCACAATGCAAGCTTTGATATCAAATTTTTAAGACACGAATTTTCTTTATTAGGCATGAGCCTGAATAACCGGTCTTTATGCACACTGAAAATGAGTCGAAAGCAGTACCCGCATCTGCCCAATCATAAATTGGAAACAGTAAGCCGATATCTGCTTGGAAAATCATGCGAACAGATGCAGATGCACCGGGCGCTTGATGATGCGAAACTTGCTGGTATGATATGGCTTGAGATGAATGAACAATGGGACGCGTGAACAATGTGAATAATGGAATAATGGAACGTACGTCAGATTATAAATTGCTAAGCGCCTTATTAAACGATATGAACTTTTTATGCCACGCCAAGCTCGCATAGATGCGCCGGGGACGCGGCAGCATATTATTGCCAGGGGAGAGCCCTTAAAAAGGTGTTTAAGGTATCGCCGACGGTAAGAGACAGGAGCTTACAGGAAGGGGATTGATTCGAAGTGTTGGCGGATGGAAGGCAGCAAAAGCATTACGCAAGGCAAGCGCATTGCAAAAAGGCGATGAACGTATTTTGGACGATGGTGATTTTGTAGAGTCTGTGCTTTCAGAAGCCGGGGAGGAATACGAAAGGAAATATCGACTGAGGGCCAGCGGCATTGATGTTGACGACGTTGCGCAGATGGCCGCTAATATTTTAGATATAGAACTTTCATAGGTATGGGCTTCCGGGAAACAGCCCAAAGTTGTACAGGCCGCAGTCTTTTGTGCTATTGGGCAACA
>JAUVKB010000164.1 GCA_030596405.1 Deltaproteobacteria bacterium | reverse complement strand
TCCCTTTTCCATTACCTGTATAAACCTGCACGTATCCTTTTTTGGTTTTTTTCATGGTTTTCCCTTTTTTCCATATTATAATTAAAGTGCCCTGCAACATGCCGCAGGGCACTTCACGGTTTGATATTATAAATTATAAAAAAATGCGGGTTAAACGACACAACGATCTTTTACTCGACTTTATTTCCAGCTTCAGGACCCGGACTGGTAATATAAATTGAATCAATATCTATGATAACCACTCCTTTAGGATTTCCTTTAGGGTTACTTTTTTTTACCATTTCTGTTCCCGAATCAAAATTGTCGCCGGATGTTTCGACTCTGGCGGTTCCCTTAAACTGGTAACCTGTCTTTTCTTTCCATACAGATATGGATACATTTGGATTTGCATTGATGTTGAGCAAAGTTTTTTTCATAAAATTATCGACCAGCATAATCTTTGCATCACCCATAATTTTATGGTAGTGTATCGGCACGGCATTTGGTATACCACTTTTATCCGCCGTAGCAAAAACACATATCGGGACTTCGTTTAATAATGTTTTCATTTCATCATTTAGTTTAGCCATAACCTGATTCCCTCCTTTTATGTTTTAAAATAAATAAAACCCGCAACAGCATGTTCGTTAAAACCGTAATGTGTACTTCGTTTTTATAATCTATAAGCATTACACGGGAATGTCAATATATCACGGACGTCCAAAGGGCAGACGCATTTGAAAATTTTATCATGTAATAGATTTTATTGTTTTTTGGCAGTTTAACAGATTTGATCGCGGATTTGATCACAAATTTGATCAAAGTGCATAGAGATAAGGAGGCGGACTTGGTCGTATTGCTTTAAGACGATGCATAAAGACACGGCAAGAAAGACGTGTCTTTATGCACGATGTTTTTTATTAAATAGTAGAAAAAGTTATTACCAGTTATACCCTATCCTGAAAGATACCTCGGTTATATGGGCAAGATTAGACGGCGTTGTAAATGGGCTTATTGAGTCTCCCGTGTAAGGATTGTCTGGTTCATTGGGCAAGCCCAAAACTGCATTTCCAAAGCTTGTGGCCCCTTCGGAACCTCCGCCTCCAGGTGATTCACCCCAGAAGCCGAGTACACTGATCTTGCAATACCACCTGCCGTCCCTGGTATATTTTGCAGACGCCATAGTCATCCATGTGTTTTCAGGATCATACATGACAAAAAGTTCAGGATGAATCCGGCCATGCCAGTAGTCCGTGTAAAAATAACCGGTAAGCCTGTAATTATCCTGTTTGTCAAGCGGTCTGTACTGCTGGTCATAACCCCATTTATGGATATGACGCCAGTAAGCCTGAAATGAAAAGCTCATGTTTTTGCCTTTGTTAAGCCACGGTATCCATCGGTCGTAATCAAAACCTATTAAAGAGTAATATACCCTTTGCAGCGAATAGCCTGTTGCACCTGTACCGTCATATATTGCCAAAGGATTGTTGCCGCCGTTAAGCGACGAGGTATCGAGCTGGGTGCCGTTGCAACCTGTTAAATCAACAAGACCGACCTTGCTTATCATGCAGCCTTCACCCCTTATAACACCGTTTACAGAGGCAAGATATTTGTTAAACGAAACGCCGTACATGTCCTGTTCCGGATGCCTGAAGTAGTATCTTCCTTCGGTTAAGGCGCGGGAAAAATCCATGGCCGGATCATCCTGAAAACCGTGGAAATAATACAAAGCCATATCAAAACCTTTAAATCCGCCCTCTATTCTTGCGCCGTATTCCAGATTGTCAAGACCGCTGCTCGGAACATCCTCTTTAAATTCAACCGGATGGCCGTACAGCACCTGAGTTAACCGGCTGAACTCGTCGGTTGAAATTTCAAACATAGGATGCGGAATAGTCCATGCTCTTAAATCCTTGAACCAAAAGGCATATGGAGCATCGCACGGGGAATCCGTAGGAGCAAAAAGATGGGGCCTTATATCGGGAATCGCCACAAGCTCAAGGCCGAGATTTTCAATAAATCCTAAATCGGCTTTAGAATAGTTCAACCTTGCCATCCAGAGAGGAGTCGCAAGATCATCGACATTTTCAAAAAACATCATTGTGCTGTTATCTTGAGGGTTTATGATATTAATAACATTAAACCCGTCAGCCTCGCCCCACTGCACTATCTGCCTTCCTAATCGCAGATTAAAGCTTTGATCTTCTGTTTCAGCCGCAATGTCGATAAAGGCTTCCCGAAGATCGTTTTCCGTTTCAAGATCGTCTTTTCCCAATTCAAAGTCATCCGGGCTTTTTTCCCTTATATTTTCATAAGCACTTTGCCTGAGATCAAAAATCGCGTCATACGCACCCCTGTATGCAAGATAAATCTTCTCTACACGGACAAAATGTTGCTCTTCATATTCCGGGCGCAAGGTCAGTTCAAATTTCAACTCATTTCTCCACTGAACTCCTTCAAGGTTGTCCATAAACCCGTACTGGAATCCATCGGTATCCCTTAAGACGTATGTTGACTGCATCCGGCCGTGAAAATCCGTTTCAAGCGCATTGGCGCTGTTCGGACAAAACAGCAGAGCAAAAACCAGTCCTGTCGTTGCCCCTTTTAATAATTTACCTGTCACCGCTTTTAACAATTTATTCATCTTTTTTCTCCCAAAAATGTTTGAAACAAATCGTTTTATAACCAAAATTAAAACGGTCTTTATTATTTAGTCAGTGTGCGCAACCTGTTTACTGTAAACAGCTTCTGATTGACCATCGGAACCTGATATTCCGTTATAATAGGCCTGCCGAAAAATTTTCCGTTGGAGTGCAGGATGGTGGCATGCTCGGTTTTTTCATCATAAAAGACATGAACATTGCTTCCCTGCATTTTTTTCTTGTAAGGATCGCCCCATGTGAAAAAAAATGCATAATATATCGAACTTTTCCAATATTCACCGGCCTTGTCAAAATAGATCTTGTAATTGGTAAAATGTGTGTCCTGATCTTGCCAGAAATAAACCTTGCCGTAGTTATAAAAAGGATCAACCGGCGTTGCCTCAATAACATTAAACGTCCTTGGAACAAATCGGGCGTTTGTGGCAGGCGCCCATGGTTTTCTTTTCCAGCCTTCCACCTCATATCCTACCTGCCCCCCTTGTTTTAAATTAGGCGGGTCAGACCATGAGCCGTCACTATGCGGGACCATATCGTTTGTGGTTTCAAGGGCCCAGTCAACCAGGCAGAAAAGAGCTGTTTGAGTGCCCACATATTTCCAGGTCATGGAATTGGTCAGGCCGGCCCATGAATTTGAGTCATCAGACGTAAAGTCGGAACCCATGAATGGATCGGATCTGTTGGCGCCCGACATTCTTTTAACCCTTCTGATGGCCGGGACATAAACATAAAGGTCGTCTTTTGTGCCGTCCAGCTTTCTTATCGTCAACTGAGCGGTTCCAGCCAGGTCAAAGGGCCTTACCACTGCAATAATGTCCGTATACCTTAAGCCCTTCTTGTTTGGCTGCTCTCCGTCGGGCCTTGACCAGAAATAGTATTTATACAGTTTAAATTCGATAACCCTTTCAAAACCCTTGTTCCCGACCCATTCGATCGTGGACCCCTGCCTGTAGTTACCCATTCTGTTCAAGGCCACAGACCGGTTATACATAACCTTTGTGGGGCCGTCCGGATCATTTTTTATGTCAACATTGGGGAAAAGTTCACCATATGTATATTTCGGCGGCTTGCCGGTTACTGCATCAACAAGGTTTTTGGTGTCATCAAGCTTGTACTTTCCAGCATTCTTTTTGCTGTCTTCCGCCCACTTCTTGTCAGGGCTTGGATCAAATTTGTATTCCCCGACAGTTATGTCCATCCAGCCCTTTTTTACCCACTCAACCATTTGGGACGGCAAGAGAGCTTCACATTTTTCCCAGTTATTTTCATCAATATGCTCTCCGGGTTTTAGTCCGACTTTTTCAAAAAGTTCTTTTTGATGCTCTTTCCAATCGGGATCATATGCTGTTGCGTTTTGAAATGAAAAGGCAACGGCCAGCAGAGCTGTTAAACCTATAATTGCCGATAGTTTAAACTTCATCGATAACCTCCTGATCCTGTTAAATTTGGTTAATAAAACTGTACATTAAAAAACATCAAACCTTATCTTTTTTTTAAACAGTCACCTCCTTTCCTATATTTTTAACAAACACAGGTTTGAAAATTCCCGACAGGGCAGGTATTAAAACCAGCGCGCTAATCATGTTAAAAACCATGAGCAAGAAAATAAGCAGCCCCATTTCAGCACAAAACTTCATTACGGAAAACATCCAGAAACCGACTCCTATCCCAAGGGTAAGGGCGGTAAACATTATAACCCTTCCGGTTGTAAGAAGCGCTGTTAATCTTGCCTTGTCAAAATCGTTTTGCACTATACATTCTTCTTTCAGCCTGCTCATCAGATAGATGCCGTAGTCTATGCCGATTCCGACTCCGATCGCCGTAACAGGCAACGAATCGATGTTAAGATCAATGTGGAGCATAACCATGACTAGTTCGCACGCTATCTGAGAAACGGCCAGAGGAATTAACAGAATAAAAGCCGCCTTAAAAGAACGGTAGGTAAAGGAACACAGGACAAAGGTTGTAAAAAATATAACCACAAGAATCGCCCAGTATGACCATTCAACCTCTTCATTTACCGCTGCAAGGATTCCCAGGATTCCGGCGGCAAGCCTGAGCCTTACCCTTGCATCCGGGTCCTCGTCTATACGGGTTTGAAACTCCTTGATCTTGGCAATGGCCTCCTTAATGCTTGCGTGATTATAGCCACGCAAATACGCCGTAACAGTTGCGTTTTGATAT
>JAUVKB010000139.1 GCA_030596405.1 Deltaproteobacteria bacterium | reverse complement strand
TTAAAGTAGAAGATGTTCTTGAAACCGATGAAATTTTTACAATACTCATGGGAGATGATGTTGAACCAAGAAGGGAATTTATTCAAAAAAACGCACTTGAAGTAAATATGTTGGATATATAATAAACTATTTTATATAATTAATTTACCCTTTTTTAAGTGGCTACCTATTAATAAATGCTAAATGTAATATCAATAGAGGCAAGAGATATTCCCGATGCATGGTTTCAGTGTGTATATAAAATAATAGACTGCGGGCACAAATATATTATAGAAAGAGGAAGTTACAAGGGACAGGAAAGACTCGAATTTGATTATATTACAATACATATAAAATATCCCGGAGTTCGTCCTCTGATTCCCGATATACCACCGGCGCTGGGTATTCCAAACCCTGTAGCAGATGGATATATAGAAGATTATCTTCCTTATCTTATGACGGACAGCAAACAACCCAACGAAGACTATACCTACGGTCAATATCTTGAACCACAGATAAACGAGGTTATAAAGATGTATAAAGAGGGTGGTTATGGCACAAACCAGGCGTACATGACCGTAGGAAACCCGGAAGCCATTTATCTAAATGACCCCCCGTGTCTTCGTGGGATAGATACAAGAATAAGATACGGTAAGCTTCATTTTATTGTCTACTTTAGATCTTGGGATATATGGAATGGTTTTCCGGCAAACCTTGGAGCTATTCAAATGTTAAAAGAATATATGGCTCAGGAAATAGATGTAAAGGATGGAGAAATAATAGCTGCCAGCAAAGGCCTGCATCTGTATGATTATATATGGGAATTGGCTAAACTTCGAACAATGCGCACAAAAGAGTAAAGTATGATTTTTTATTGATGGGCCGTGAGGGAATCGAACCTTCAACCTACTGATTAAGAGTCAGGTGCTCTGCCTAATTGAGCTAACGGCCCTTTGTTTGTGTTTTTTTATTTATGACCTGTTTATATTATTTAAAAAGCCCTGTCAATTTTTTTAAAAAAAGAAACAAAACATTTATTATAATAGTCGTCTCCAAAAGACTGTGGCAAAAGAGATGGGTTTTTAAATAAAGAGTGAAGGAATTTTTCAGGCAGACCCGCTACCAGGTCATACGAACCTTTATTCCTGAAGAATGTAAACAGGTTTTTATCTCTGAAATGGTGTAAGCGCCGTAATGAACCATTGAAGCAATCAGGGCAGCATCCGCCTTGCCTTTTGTAAGGACATCGGAAAGATGTTCTGGCTTGCCGGCGCCACCGGACGCTATTAAGGGGATATTGACATTTTCGGAAATCAATCCGGTCAATTTCAATTCATATCCTTTTTGAGTTCCGTCGGCATCGATAGAATTCAAGCATATCTCGCCTGCCCCGAGCGCCTCCGCCCTCATTGCCCATTCCAAAGCATCGATCCCCATAAATTTTCTGCCGCCATTGATTACGATCTCATAACCTGAAGGGATATTCTTCTTTTCTCCCACGTATTTTACATCCATACCGAGAACAATACATTGACTCCCGAAAGCTTTGGCCCCTTTTGATATAATATCGGGCTGTTTTACGGCAGCAGAATTTACGCTGACCTTTTCGGCCCCGGCCAGCAGGACAGTTCGCATATCATCAACTGTACGTATGCCCCCACCCACGGAAAACGGTATAAAAATACTTTTTGCCACACGTCTTACAACATCGATCATTATATCTCTTTTTTCATGGGATGCTGTAATATCGTAAAACACGAGTTCATCCGCGCCGGCCTCATAATAAAAACGCGCCATTTCAACTGGATCACCGATATCCACGTTATTTTTAAATTCAATGCCCTTGGTCGTTTTACCTTCGCGAACATCGAGACATGGTATAATACGTTTACTTAACATGGCTCCCACGAGCAAAAATTTTTAAGTATAAAGAGCCCGGGTTTTCCGCTCTTTTCAGGATGGAACTGGGTGGCAATGATGTTTTTAAATCCGATAACCGATGCAAAACAAATCCCGTAATCGGTTGTGGCTATAACATGATTTGAATCGTTGGGATCAGGATAATATCCATGAACAAAATAGAATTCATCCTCTTTACGCACCCCGGAGAGCACGGGATGTTTGACTTTTATGGAGATCCTGTTCCAGCCCATATGAGGAATCTTTAACCGGTCTCCGGCTTTCGATCTGATATCTGCTGGAAAAGCACAAACATTTCCATCAACGACACCAAGGCACGTCACATCGTTTTCCTGGCTGTGTCCCATGATTATTTGAGTGCCGAGGCATATGCCGAGTATCGGTTTACCTGATGCAAACGCGTCTTTAAGAGCAATATGAAGCCCTGATCGTTTCAGGCTCTCCATGGCCGATCCGGCCGCGCCCACACCAGGAAATATTATCCTGTCGGCTTTGGCTATCTCTTTTAAATCGCTTGTCACGATACACTTAAAGCCGATGTGAGATACGGCATGCGCCACACTGGCAAGATTTCCTGCATCATAATTGATAATAGCTATCATTTAAATTACACTGCCCGGACTTTTTACGAAGCTGTTTTTCTTTTGGCCTCTTCCCATAAAATATCAATCTCATTTCTGGAAATTTGTTCCATGCTTTTCCCTTTTTCCGCCAGATTTCTTTCCATATACCTGAAACGCTTTTCAAATTTTTTTATTGAACCTGTCAAGGCGGTTTCAGGGTGGATACGCGCAAAACGGGCAACATTTACGAGCGTAAAAAGAACATCTCCGAATTCAAGGGCTATCTTGTCTTGATTGCCGGATTGTTTTTTACTCGTCAGTTCAGCCTGAAATTCAGCCCACTCCCCTTCAGCTTCCCGCAAAACAGAGGCCGTATCATCCCAGTCGAATCCCGTTCTTGCGGCGCGCTCGGATATCCGATAGGCACGCATCAAAGCCGGAAGCCCGACAGGAACTGAATCAAGGACAGATCCCTTTTGCTTATGGTTTTTCTCTTTCATTTTAATTTTGTGCCACTGGCTTCTTACTTCCTTTTCACCAGCAACCTTTTTATTGCCAAACACATGGGGATGGCGGCGAACCATTTTTTCAACATTTAAAGCGGAAACGTCAAAAATATCAAAACATCCTCTTTCCTGGAACAACCTGGCAATAAAAAAAACAAGGAATAATACATCCCCGAGTTCTTCACAAACTTCATCAGGATTTCCAGACTCAACCGCGTCAACCAGTTCGTACGCTTCCTCTATCAGATAGTTCGCCATTGTTGTGGGCGTCTGTTTTTTGTCCCAGGGGCATCCGCCATCCCCTTTTAACTTTTCGATCACGTCGACTAATGCTGCGATGTTTTTATAATCCATTGGCATTTATTTAAAAACGAATTGACTCGGGCATGGTCGAATCTGTTATTTGCCGATTTCCCACTTTTTTTTTAACTCATCTATCTTGACTGAAAACATACTTTTTAAATTTTTTGGAACAACCTTTGCCATCTTTTCGGAAACCACGGTAACATGAGGAGAAAGCAGGGAATTTTTGATAAAAGGCACGCCCTTTGGAAGAAAGGCGGTAAGAACAAACAATAAAACAGCGGAAAGGAGTATCCCTTTAACAAAACCGAATCCGGTTCCGCCGACATGGTCAATCCATCCTAAGGAGGCAATCTTAAGTAAATATTTTATGATTACAGCCAGAATGAGAATGAAAGCAAATACCCCGCAAAAAATTATCGCAAAACTCAATATATTAAGATAAGCGGTGTTTGATATCCACTTTGCTAAAAGAATCCCCAGTTCCCTGTAATACGTATATCCGGCGTAAAAGCCGCCAAGCACTCCGATTATCGAAGACAGTTCCTTTACAATCCCTCTAAAAAACCCTCTTATTACACAAAAACCTAAAATAACTACAATTATAATATCAAGCAGGTTCATATTACCATATTGTTTTATAAAATCAAAAAACTATACACCAAAAATCAGATATAAACATAGAAATTTACTGCTGGTTGAATTAACAAGGCGAGTGTTTTGAGTCAAGATGTTTTTTCGGCCAGTTCAGGGCCGTTTGGGCGTAATAATCTTTTTCAATGACAGGGATTTAAAGCTTGCGGCACAAAGACAAGAAGCCCGTCTTGAAAGGCAAATGGCCGCAATCCATAAAATGGACAAAAAAAGGCGGTCAAGTAGCAATGCCCAACCCCTTCTTTTTCCCGCCTTTTTATGGTGCCGAGGGACAGAATTGAACTGCCGACACGCGGATTTTCAGTCCGCTGCTCTACCGACTGAGCTACCTCGGCCTGTTTTGCAAGCTGATAAAATATAAAAAAGTAACGCGACGCATTGACGCCATATTGTTTTAAAAAAATAACACCGGAACAAAGAGACTTTTTCTTATAATCAATGCCTGTTTGTCAAGACTTTTTTGTTCTATATTTATCACGATAGTAATTTTGGTGGGGCAATAATCAATGAATCCGAGAACTGAAGCATGATGGCAGTTCATGATATTATTAGAAAAGCAGGGCAAACGAACGTAGATGTTTTGCAAGTAATTGATATAGATGAGCACTGAAAACTGAAGAAAAATCAAATGAGATCACAGCAATTCCCCCTTTATTTTGAATTGAGACACGTAAATATGTAATGAGTTCCTGTGCTCCAGAGGATATCACGTTCCCAACCGACATGAAACTTCTCAACAACGAGAAGGCCTTTCAGTCGCAATTTTTATCCCGCCAAGGCAAAGTTTCAACACCAATCCCCGCTTTATCTCCGGGTTTCTGCGTTGGGAGGTGCAAATTTAAAAACGCGTGGCGGGATAACTGTTTCGTATTATCCTTGTATTATCCTTTTGGGTTTGGTAAAGAATGCGACGCGTTAAGGGTTCGCTCAAAAATTGGAAGTTGTTTTACAGCCTCTTGGTGTTAGGGCCGAGGAAGAATTTAATTCCACGGCCATAACACCGCACGGAACTGGTAAAATCATTGTCATCTGAGAAAATGGTGGATGCAAAAATAAAATTTGCAAAGACTATCCTTATCCGGTGCCCGAACTGGGTCGGTGATATCATTATGGCAACCCCGGTGTACGATTGTCTCCGTGAAAATTTTCCGAGCGCCAAGATCTTTGCCTGTGTCAGGAAATATGCCCGCGGTATCATTGAAGACGGCCCATGGTTTGACGGCATCATTGCCTGTAATGACAAGGATTTTTATGGATTTTTCCAGACTGTTAAGGAGATAAGAAAGGTTAAACCGGATATGGCGGTTCTGCTGCCTAACTCAACGCGCTCCTTTCTGACAGCGAAATCCGGAGGGGCCGGGTCCATATACGGCTATAAGCGCAATCTAAGAAAATTTTTCATATCCGGTGGCCCTGCGCCTGTTGTTGCAGACGGGGGAATCAAGCCTATGCCCATGGTCGACTACTATCTGGAAATCTGTCGGTATATGGGCCTCAGAGTACCTGAAGCACCGAAACCGCGTCTTTATATTTCCAGCCAAATGCGAGAAAAGGGCAACAGGATCCTGGAAACCTGCGGCATCGCCAAGCAGGACAAGCTCATTGGTTTGAATCCCGGTGCCAGCTTTGGGTCATCCAAATGCTGGCCACCTGAAAATTTTGCAAAACTGGCTGAAATCATCGAGAAAGAAATTCGGTGTAAAATCATACTGTTTGCCGGGCCAGGGGAAGAAGAAATCGCTAAAGCCATTGTCGAAAAAAGCAGTGCGAAGATCATTGATACGTCCCTGGACAATATAGATCTGGCACATCTTAAACCCCTGATCAATCGATGTGATCTTTTGGTCACCAATGATACCGGACCACGGCACTATGCCGTGGCATTTGATGTCCCGGTTGTTGTTTT
>JAUVKB010000058.1 GCA_030596405.1 Deltaproteobacteria bacterium | reverse complement strand
TCACTGGAAAACATTGCTTTTGGCAAGGGCCATTGAAAACCAGTGTTATGTTATCGGTGTAAACCGGGTGGGTACGGACGGCAATGATTATCTTTATAACGGTGATTCTTCAGTTATCGATCCGCTCGGAAATATAGTTTTTCAAAAACATTTAAAAGCGTGCGTTCATACTGTCTGTCTGTCTTATCCGGTTTTAAAAGAGTATAGAGAAACGTTTCCCGTCTGGATGGATGCCGATCGGAATCTAACCGATCGGAATTTGACCGATCGGAATTTAACCGGGACTGTTTGAATAAATATTTTTATGCATCATTTTTATATCTTCTTTAAACATATTATTGCGGTCATCAACCGCGAAAAATTTTACAGGCTTGCACTGATAATTATTATTCTCCTGTTTTTCGGAAGCATCGCTTTTGTTTATTTTGAAAAGATAGGTTTTGCAGATGCCCTCTGGTGGTCTGTCGTTACCGTAACAACCGTTGGTTACGGCGATATTTCTCCTGCAACCGTCGGCGGCAAGATTGTCGGAATCGCCGTGATGATTATGGGCATAGGTTTTTTGGGTGTGCTTACAGCAACCATTGCCGGTATTTTTATTGAAAACAAATTACTGGAGAATAAGGGTATGAAACCGACCAGCATGTCAGGCCATTTTGTAATATGCGGATGGAATTTCAGGGGAAATGAAATTATTGAAGAGCTCAGGGCGGACCCAAAATGCAGCAGCCTCCCGCTTGTGGTTATTGCCGATATCGCAGAAAAGCCTGTTGATGATCCAAAACTTCATTTTGTCCGCGGAGAGATTAATCCGGAAACCCTGAAAAAAGCAAACGTAAAAGATGCTCAGGCTGTTATTGTTCTTTCCGACGACCGGCTGGATGCTTATGCCAGGGATGCAAAAACCATTTTGAACATCATGACCATAAAAAATACCTGCCCTGATGTTTACACCTGCGTGGAACTTATGGATCCGAAAAATGTGGGACATTGTCAAATTGCAAAGGCGGACGAGATTATCGTTATCGGAGAACTCGGCACGAATCTGCTTGTCCAGGCTGCTCTGGACCACGGTATTACACGCATGATCAGCGAGCTTGTAAGTAACCGGTACGGGAAGGATCTTTACAAGATAAAGCCGCCCGGCTGTCTGGTAGATAAAAATTTTTTTGAGGTGATGTGTGATCTGAAAGAAAAGTATGATATACTTTGTATAGGTGTTGAAGATAAAACAGGAAGTAATTTTATTACAAATCCCGATAAAGGCTACAGGATTAAAAAAGATGATCAACTGGTCGTTATTGCGCAGCAAAGGCCCGATATAAAATAGCAGGAAACTGTTAAAAAAGGACAGTCAAAAACGGAGGTGTTTATGCAGAAGAAATTTGAACAGGTTAAGGAGTATCTCTATGATATGGAGATGTTGATTGTAAGTGAAAATATCAAAGAAGAGCTTGTAGTGGTGGAAGACGAGGAAAACGGGATCAAGAACCTTGTAATTGATTGCGAAGAACCCCTCCTGGTGCTGGAGCAGGTCATTATGAAAGTCCCGTCAAAGCCGGATGATCTTTTTAAGCGTCTGTTGCAGATGAACCGCAATCTTGTCCACGGCGCATTTGCACTTAATGAAGATGCTCGGGTCGTTCTTTTCCGCGACACGCTTCAAATTGAAAACCTGGATCGTAATGAACTTGAGTCCTCCATCAATGCTTTGAGCATTGCATTGTCGGAATACGGATCAGAATTGTTGAAGTACGCCTCATAAGTTGGATTTTTTAAATCATTTAAATTATAATAGTTATTAAGGAGGACGTTTAGTATGTCGATTTTCAAACGACTTTTCAAGATAGGCCAGTCGCACGCCCATTCCGCCCTGGACAGCTTCGAAGACCCGATCAGGATGACGGAGCAGGGGATAAGAGATCTTAAAAATGATCTTTCAAAAGCCATGACCAGCCTTGCCGAAGTTAAAGGGATCGCGATACGCACCAGAAAAGAGGCGGAAAACAACAAAAAACTTGCCTCAGACTATGAGCGCAAGGCGATGCTTTTATTGCAGAAGATGCAAAGCGGCGGGTTGGATTCCCATGAAGCCGAACGTGTCGCATCAGAAGCGCTTTCAAAAATAGAGTCTCATTCCGGTGAAGCGGTGCGTCTCTCACAGGAGGCGGAGCGTCATGAACAGATGGGAAATAACCTGCAGGCAAACGTTAACAAAATCAAAACAACCGTTACGACATATGAAAATGATCTTGTTACGTTAAAGGCCCGTGCAAGAACGGCGGCTTCTACAAGAAAAATAAACGAACAGATGGCAAAGGTGGATTCTTCTGGGACGATTGCCATGCTGGAAAAGATGAAGTCAAAGGTTGAAGAAGATGAATCCCTGGCGCAGGCATACGGCGATATAGTAAGCGCCGACAAAAGTGTGGATAATGAAATCGACCTGGCGCTTCAAGGCGGGCAGAGGGTAGAGGCGTCCGGACATCTTCTGGAACTGAAAAAGAAGATGGGAATCGTTTAGAGGGACTATGGGCTGGAAAGATTTTTTCAGAAAAAAAAAGGGCGACATTCCTGATCCTGTCAAGGAACTTGTCCTGTCGAATCTTAAGGTCGGCTGGCTGGTCGATTTTGATGAGAAAACATGGAAGGTTGCCGCTTGCCATTATTATGACTGGGGCATGGGTGATCTTGCATATGAATGGCAGCTTC
The DNA here is from genome assembly GCA_030596405.1 of Deltaproteobacteria bacterium. Taxonomy (GTDB): domain Bacteria; phylum Desulfobacterota; class Desulfobacteria; order Desulfobacterales; family JAUVKB01; genus JAUVKB01. The sequence continues at coordinate 8,321 of JAUVKB010000058.1, read as the reverse complement.
AAAGCTATAATGAGACCGTTTATCTTGAAAGAGAAACAGATGATGAGGACTGCTGGAGCATCAGCAGAAAAATACCGGCAAACAGTCTGGAATCAAAAATATTTGAACATATCCGCAAGCAAAAAGACCCTCCGGATAAGATTGTATTTGAAAAAACCGTCTTTTTTCTCGAACAGATGAGTGGGGGGCATTATTATAAAGACGGGAAAGAACCAGGGCGGGAATTGTTGCGGTGGGACTATGCGGATGAAACAGGCAAAAAGTTTTTTTCCCTTGAACAGTGGGGAGAAGACGATTTTGAGGCGTCAATCGGAATGCCTGTCGAGGAATATCAATTTACCGACATTCTTCCCTGTTAGTCCTCTAATTGTTCGTCCTCCATTAATGCTTCTTGACACGCTCCACATATGCGCCTGTCCGCGTGTCGATCCGGACAAGCTCTCCTTCCTCAATAAAAGGAGGAACCTGGACGACATAACCGGTTTCAAGTGTCGCAGGCTTGGTGCTTCCTGAAGCCGTGTCACCCTTTACCCATGGATCGGCCTTGATGACCTTCAGATCGATAAAAAAAGGCAGGGAGATGCCGATCGGTTTTTCATTAAAAAAAAGAACATTACAGACGGTATTTTCCTTTAAGAAATTTTCAGATTCCCCCATCTGTTCTTTTGTAAGAAATTCCTGGGCATAGGTCGATGTGTCCATGAAACAATAGCTGTCGCCTTCTGAATAAAGGTATTCCATTTTATGCTCTTCCAGGTTTGCCTCATCGACTTTATCGCCGGATCTGAACGTCCGGTCAAATTGATTGCCGGTGAGCATGTTTTTCAGCTTGCACTTGTAAAGGGCCTGCCCCTTGCCTGGTTTTACGAATTGAAACTGAACGATTACATAAGGAGCTCCATCGATTGCAATTTTAAGGCCCTTTTTCAGATCGCCGCTTTCATACATGCTCTAACTTCCCCCTTCTTTTATACGCGTAAAACAAAAAAGTAATTTTTCCAAAATAGAGTTGACATTTTTTGTTATCTTTAACATATTTAACAGGTTTTCACAAATCGTTTAACCCTGTTATTTTATTGTGTATTTATTTTATTGAATATTTTTTTGAAGGATTGGTAAATTTTTAAAAGGGAAAGCCATGATACTGATTATCGATTTCGGCTCGCAATATAATCAACTGATAGCCCGCCGTGTGAGGGAATGCCGTGTATATTGCCGGATAGAAGCGCCTGATATTGATATTGATGATATAATATCTTCCGGCGCTGACGGCATAATACTGTCGGGAGGCCCCTCAAGTATATACGATAAACACGCTCCGATGGTCGATACAGGGATCTTTGATATTGGAATTCCTGTACTTGGCATATGTTATGGCATGCAGTTTATGGTCGATGCCTTTGGTGGAACCGTCAAAAAGGCCGAGAAACGGGAATACGGTTTTGCGGAACTTGTTATTGGTGAATATAAAGGCGTTTTTGAGGGTATAGACAGGAAAACAGGCTGCTGGATGAGCCATGGAGATTCCATTAAAAAACTTCCCAGGGGCTTTAAGATAACGGCTTCTACAAAAAACACAAAGATAGCGGCAATAGCGGATTTTCAAAAAAAATTATACGGTTTTCAATTCCATCCAGAGGTAGAGCATACATCCAGAGGCAAACAGATGTTGCGCAACTTTCTTTTTAATATTTGCGGGTGTAAACGATCATGGACAATGAAATCGTTTGCTAAAGATTCGATTGCAGATATCGCAGAAACGATTAAAGACAAAAAAGTCATACTCGGTTTAAGCGGCGGCGTTGATTCTTCAGTTACCGCAGTGCTTATACACAAGGCCGTTGGAAATAGACTGACTTGTATATTTGTCGATAACGGTCTTTTAAGAGAAAATGAAGCTGAGGATCTTAAAAAACTGCTTAAACAGCACCTTGAAATTAATATAAAATTTGTAAACGCCGGGAGTAAATTTTTAAAAGCGCTGGCAGGGGTAACCGATCCTGAAAAAAAACGGAAAATTATAGGCAAGATATTCATGGATGTCTTTGAGGCGGAGGCCGGAAAGATAAAAAAAGCGGAATATCTGGCCCAGGGGACACTCTACCCGGACGTTATTGAATCCTGTTCCGCTTTCGGGGGCCCTTCCGCAGTAATAAAATCTCACCATAATGTGGGCGGTCTTCCAAAAAAGATGAAATTAAAACTTATAGAGCCCTTGAAGCATTTGTTTAAAGACGAGGTTCGTCTGCTGGGAAAGCAATTGGGCATTCCCGAGGAATTGATATGGCGTCAGCCCTTTCCAGGCCCCGGCCTTGCCATCAGAATTATCGGAAATATTACCAGGCAACGCCTTTTGGTATTAAGAAAAGTAGATACGATACTAATTGACGAGATAAAGGCGAACGGATATTATAAAAAATTGTGGCAGTCTTTTGCCGTACTCCTTCCGTTAAAAAGTGTGGGCATCATGGGAGACCAGCGGACTTATGAGAATATTGTTGCCATTCGAGCGGTCACCAGCAAGGATGCGATGACGGCTGACTGGGCAAAACTTCCTCACAAACTTCTTGGAAAAATTTCCAACCGGATAATTAATGAAGTAAACGGCGTTAACCGGGTGGTTTACGATATCAGTTCAAAACCGCCCGCTACAATCGAATGGGAATAGAAACGGATGTCTGACAAAGATACTTTTATTTTTAAAATGGGCGCAGATGATGACCGTTCAGATCCCATGCTTAAGGAAAGGTCAAGGGAAAAAACAAAAAAAGAGATAAAAGATGTCCGGGCGGAAAAGCCGGGCCGTAGAATAATATTGATTTCCATCCTTATTGCATGTTTGCTCGGTATCTTGCTTTTTGTCGCCTATTTTGACATCAAAAAAAGGGTGAGCGTAACAGATTATACAGGAGCTCAAAATGTTCAAAATCTTACACAAAACTTGGAATCAAGATTTTCTTCCCTCTCCGTTCAATATGCAAAGACAGAAGATTCACTTACTAAAAAAATTTTATCCCTTGAAAAAAACATAGCTTCATTGAAAGTCCATCTGGACAAATCAGAGAAGACCTTAAAAACAATAAAAGCAACAAAGGCTGATAAAAAAGAGATGAAAAGCAGTATTGCAGGGATAAAAAGAACGGTAGCGCCCGTTCAAAAAGATATAAAAAGTATTTCAGCCAAAATTAAAATCATGGAAAATAAATTCAGACAGGATCTTGACGGTCTTTCAAAAACATTGAATAAAGTAAAGAAAGAATTACGATCTGATATTTCTACGCTTTCAATAGTCAAAATAAACAAGAAAGAATTTGATCTTGAAATAGAAAAAGAACGAAAAATTTATCAGAAGGAATTGAGCAAAATAACCCGGGAGCTGGAAAAGAAAATAGAATCACTTCAAGAGAAGATAAGAAGACTGGAAAGTATTCAAAGAATGCCCGGCAAGAAGAAACAAAAATCCGAATCAAAGGTTCCTGTAAAACCCGGAACGATAGTAGAGCAGGATATTACAGAATAACAGGTTTCATATTCTTGTCTGTTCAAGAAAAATATTTTTTCCAAGAACAGTCCGCGCAGTTTTTTCAAACTGTTCCGTTACATCCGACACAAAAAATTCTGATTTTCCATTCTTGCCCAGCTTTTTGTCTATTTCCGGGTAATTTGTCAGAAAATCTTTTATTTTTTCCGCGACAGCTATAGAAGAGTCTATAATTTTTACCCGTTTCCCGATTTTATGCCGTATAATATTTTTTAAAAGCGGATAATGGGTACAGCCCAGAATAAGTGTATTGATCTGCCTGACTTTTAAGGGGTGAAGATATTTTTTGACGATCATTCTTGTTTCAGGTTTTTTAAGCCACCCCTCTTCCACCAATGGCACAAAAAGGGGACAGGCGACTGAATATACCCTTGCGCCGGGATTAACCCCTTTGAGCTTTTTTTCATATATACCGCTTTTTACCGTGGCTCGCGTGCCGATAATTCCGATTCTTAATTTATCGGATGTTTTAATTGAAAGTTCAACCGCGGGCGTTATAACCTCGAATATCGGTATGTCATACTTTCCGGTCATGCGTTCCATTGCAACGCTTGAAGCGGTGTTACACGCCATGACGATAATTTTTGCGCCTTTGCTTAATAAAAAATCCGTGTTTTCAAGAGCGTAGTTGATAACCGTTTCAGGACTTTTGTTTCCATACGGGGTACGAGCCGTATCCCCAAAGTAGATGATGTCATATCCCGGGAGTTGCTCAACAATGGACTTTACGACAGTTAGTCCGCCTATTCCTGAATCGAATATTCCAATCATAGAAAAAAGTTTTATCCTCTTTTTGTTTTTTTGTTTTCATTCTTGAGCTTCGTATCTCATTAGTGTATGAAAAATTATGGATATGCAATTATTAAAACAAATTCTTAATTCCGTGGCCGCAAATGAAACATCTGTTGAAAATGCCGCGGAAAGTCTTGCGCATATATCATTTGAAGATATCGAGTATGCACATATAGACCACCACCGCTCCCTGCGCAAGGGATTTCCTGAAGTCATCTTCGGCCAGGGGAAAACCGCGGAGCAGATTATCGGCATTATAGAAAAAATCGAGCGGCAGGAAAACGTTGTTCTGGTTACACGGATAGACCCGGAAAAGGCCGGTAAAGTTGTTTCACGTTTTGCCGGCGTTGAGTATCATAAAGATGCAAATATGATCGTTTTGAAAAAAAATGAAATTCCAAAGCAGGGCAAAGGGATGATTCTTGTACTTTCGGCCGGGACGTCAGATATACCTGTTGCAAAAGAAGCATACATTACTGCAAATGCTATGGGAAACCATGTGGAATCGGTTTTTGATGTTGGAGTGGCAGGCATTCACAGGTTGTTTAATTATAAAAAGCTGCTTGACAGCGCATCTGTTCTCGTTGTTGTCGCCGGCATGGAAGGGGCGCTTCCAAGTGTGGTTGCAGGCATGGTAAGCCGTCCTATAATCGCCGTTCCCACAAGCATAGGCTATGGCGCCAGCTTTGGCGGTTTAACAGCCCTTTTCGCCATGTTAAACAGTTGCAGCTCAAATGTTGCGGTGGTAAACATCGACAATGGATTCGGAGCGGGATACATGGCTTCCATAATCAACAGGGTGTAAGACCTTTGTGAAATTAGAATATTTTGCAAAGGCAAATTATTTATTCCAACCGCCCACAAGATGCATATGCAGGTGGAAAATAATTTGTCCCCCGCCTTTTTCCACGTTGAAAAAAAGCTTATAACCTGAATCGTTAATCGACATCTTTTTTGCCATATCCTTTCCGGCCATAATCATTTCAGCCACAATATTCTTGTCTGCTCCCGTCAAGTCATTGATGCTTCTAATGTGCCTTTTGGGTACAATCAAAAGGTGAACCGGCGCTTGCGGGTTGATGTCTTTAAAAACTACCAGAGAATCGTCGTTGTATAAAAAGTCGGTCGGAATTTCTCCATTTGCAATTTTACAAAAAATACAGTCTTGCATCATTTAAGATTTCCCCCTAATTTTTCTATCTGTTTTATCAATTGTTTTAGTTGCCTTCCGGCTTCTAAAAAATTATATTTGACGGGAAATTACATTTGACAGTCTTATAAAAAGACGTCAAAAGTAATTTATAACAGTTCATGGATAGCCGGTAAACAATAAATGTAAAATGGAGGGGCTTTTGAAAGATGCAATCGAAAACAGGCTGACACGGTTAAGGAAAACCCTTACCGATAAAAATATAGATACATTTCTGGTTATTGTGGAAGAAAATCGTCGATACCTGAGCGGTTTTAAGGGTGAGGATACCCAGTTTGACGAATCTGCCGGCGCTCTTTTCATAACCGATACAAAACTTATTCTTGCCACGGATTCACGCTTTATATTGCAGGCTGAGAATGAAGCGCCTTTCTATGAGATTTACTGTTATAAGGAAGGGCTTGCCAAAGCGCTCCCTGATATATTGAATTTGTTGAACACAAAAAGGTTGGGCTTTGAAAGTGTGCGTATGTCGGTAATGGAATATAAGAAATATACTAAACAGCTAAAATCATTCAATCTGAATATTGAACTTGTTCCGACAGATAACATTGTTGAAAATCTGCGCGTAATCAAAGATCAGGTGGAAATCGAAACGATTCAACAAGCTCTTTTATTGGCTGAATCGGTTTTTAAAAATTTTACTGAAACCATAAAACCGGGCATGACTGAAAGAGAGGCTGCCTGGTCTATGGAAAAAAGTTTGCGGGAACAAGGCGCCGATGCTTTATCCTTTCCGACTATTGTTGCATCAGGGCCAAATAGCGCGCTGCCCCATGCAATACCCGGATACCGGAAATTTGAAAAATGCGAGCCGATTCTTTTTGACTGGGGAGCAAAATTGAACGGATACTGTTCCGATATTTCCCGAACACTTGTTATCGGCAAACCGGATGACAAATTCAAGACGGTTTACCAAACCGTACTCGATGCCCAGCAGATGGCAATCGATGCCATACGTCCCGGTATAAGCTCAAAAGCCGTTGATGAGATTGCAAGAAATCATATTGAAACAAAAGGATTTAAAGACAATTTTAGCCACGGTCTGGGACACGGGGTGGGCATTGCCGTTCATGAACCGCCGAGAATAAGTCCTTTAAAAGACGAAACGCTTATGCCCGGAATGGTATTTACGATTGAGCCCGGCATATATATACCGGGATGGGGAGGCGTAAGGCTTGAAAATATGGTGCTTGTCAAACAAGACGGTGTAAAAGTATTAAACATGCTCGACCCTTTTGGTATTTTGCAGAAAACACACTGTTAAAACAATATGAATAAAAACTTGTTTTCATTAGATATTATTGCTGACCAGTTTTTAAACTATCTGATTGTTGAAAAAGGGGTCTCAAAAAAAACCATAGAATCGTACAGCAGCGATCTTGCCAGATATTTTAAATTTCTCAAAAAAAGCGGGATAGAATCTGTTTCTGCGACAGACACGCCGGTCATACTAAAACACTTGATTGCATTAAGGAATGAAGGACTTGGATCAAGGTCAAGGGCCAGGCATCTTGTGACGTTAAGAACGTTCTATAAATTTATGGTGCAGGAAAAAATGCTTAAAAACGACCCCTCAAGGGTTGTAGATCTTCCCAAAATCGGCCTTAAAATTCCGGATATCCTGTCTGTTGAAGATGTAACAAGTGTTTTAAACGCTCCTGACGCAAGCAAGCCGATCGGTGCAAGAGATGCGGCAATGCTGGAATTACTTTATGCCGCCGGTCTCAGGGTGTCTGAACTTGTAAATATGAAACTCTTAAATATAAATATGGAGGCATGTTTTATCAAGGTTTTTGGAAAAGGGTCAAAAGAAAGGATTATTCCGATAGGTTTTTATGCAAAAGAAAAAGTAGATTATTATATAAAGACTGCCAGACCGATCCTTTTGAAAAAGGTAGTAAGCCGGTATTTATTCGTTGCCAGAGCAGGCAAGCCTATGACACGACAGGGATTTTGGAAACTGTTAAAACGATATGCCGGGCAGGCGGGAATTTACAGGAAAATTACTCCTCATACATTAAGGCATTCTTTTGCCAGCCATCTTCTGGAAAGGGGCGCTGATTTAAGAGCCGTCCAGGTAATGCTGGGCCATGTCGATATTTCCACTACCCAAATTTATACCCATGTGGCAAGGGAACACCTTAAAAACATGCACAAAAAATATCATCCACGAGGGTAAAACGGCATAAAACATCCGGATGCGTCCGCCGTGTGAGGATGCATTTTTTATTGACTTTTATATCAATAATAAGTTAGTATTATTATAATTATAAATAGTGCTCAGGCGCCGTATCAAAGCTTAATAGGGAATCCCGTTTAATTCGGGAGCAGGCCCGCTGCTGTAATCGGGGACGAACACCGCAAATTTGCCACTGATAGTATAAAAATTTAAAAGGATTTTTTTAAATTTTATAAGACGATTGGGAAGGCGCGGCAATTAGGATGATCCGAGAGTCAGAAGACCTGCCTGGGCATAGAGGCTTAGTTTTTACGGACAAAAAACAAGCCAAAAGGATCAGAGGATAAAAAAGGGATATCCCCGGATTTGTTAAATCAGCTTTATTAAATGAGCTTGATTAAATGAGTCCGGGGATTTTTTTTGCTTAAATTATGAATAAATTCCAACATATTAACCGGCCTGTCAATCTTTGTGGCCTTTGCGGCGCCTTGATTAAGCTTTTGAAACAGCGGGCATTTTCATTTTTTTTGCCCGGGATAATTTTTCTTTTGATTGCCGTATCTGTTTTAGTTGAAACAGTTTCAGCTGAAACTGTT
>JAUVKB010000148.1 GCA_030596405.1 Deltaproteobacteria bacterium | reverse complement strand
TGATCAAAAAATATCCGGACAGCATTTTTGTGCAGGATGCCGGAATTGAAATACTTGCGGCCTTTTACAAGGAAGGAAGATACAATCAGGTAATAAGACAGGCGCCTTATACCATGAGAAAAATTGTTTCACCCGGCCGTATAATCAGACTGGAATTGCTTCTTGGCGATGCTTATCTGGCTGCCGGCGCTTTGCGGGATGCCGTGATTATTTACGCTGCGGCGTATAATAAATCGAGTGGAATTGAGAAGCAGGGCGCTCTTGATAAATTAAAAGCAGCTGTTTCTCAGCTTACCGTTGAAGATATTCAATTCCTTTTATCAAGTCAGGAAGACAACGTGTTAAACGGGTATCTTATGTACCGGATGGGACTCGATTATGTTAAAAAAGAAAGACTGGAAGACGCGGATAAAGTGCTGTCTGCCTTTATAGAAAACTTTCCCGGCCATGAATATGCCTGGGAGGCCAGGCAGATGAAAGAGGAGATCCATATAAGAATGCTCCCTTTTCAAAACGTCATCGGATGCCTGCTTCCTCTTACCGGGTCGTATGAAGTTTATGGGAATAAGGCATTAAAAGGCATAGAACTCGCTCTGAATCAGTTTAGCTCGCATAATACCTCGACTTCAGTAAAGGTGATGATCAAAGACACCGGGTCTGATTATAAGCAGGCTGTTATGGCGGTAAGAGAACTGTCGGAAGAGAATGTTGCGGCAATTATCGGCCCTCTTGTCACGGCTGAACCTGCCGCAAAAGAGGCGGAAAAGAGAAAGATTCCGATAATTACTCTAACCCAGAAAAATAATATTACTAAAACAGGGGACTATGTTTTCAGAAATTTCATTACTCCTGAAATGCAGATCAAATCGATAGTATCTTATGCAACCGGGTCGCTGGGTTATAAACGTTTTGCGATACTCTACCCCAATGAAAATTACGGGACCGCTTTTATGAATCTGTTCTGGGATGAAGTAATAGATCAAGGAGGAAAGGTCGTCGGCGTTGAAGAATACGATATAACAGAGACGGATTTCGCCGATCCGATCAAAAAACTTGTCGGGCTTTACTATGAGGTGCCTGAAGAATATATTAACACGGACATGCAATCCGATATGCAGCAGACCGGCATACAACAACCCGCTATAGAACAGGACACGAAAATCGAAGATGATATCAATCCTCTGGAAGAAGACAAGGTAGAACCGGAGCCGCTTATAGATTTTGACGCCATATTTATCCCCGATGCGCCGAAACAGGCGGGGCTGATTATACCTCAATTAGCCTTTTATGATATTGCTGAAGTCTCTCTTTTCGGCACTAACCTTTGGCATTCGGACCGATTGATTAAAATGAGCCGCCAATATGTTCAGGGGGCCATAATGGCTGACGGCTTTTTTGCAGAAAGTTCAAATAAAAACGTAAAGGATTTCGTAAGGATATTCGAAAAGACTTTCAGACAAAAGCCCGGCTTTATTGAAGCTGTTGCTTATGATACGGCCATGATAATGTTTTTGATGCTGGACAGGCCTGAAATCCGATACAGAAGCATACTTAAAGACAGGCTGATGGAACTTGAAAATTTTAACGGAATAACCGGAATAACCTCTTTTGATAATAACGGAGATGCAGACAAGAGTTTGTATCTTCTTCAAGTTAAAGGGGGAAAATTTTTTGAGCTGAAAGATTTTTTGCCGGAGTTATAACTGATGAGTAAAAAAAAGGATGTTGTTTCAAAAGAAACTATGCTTGTAGCCGACTGGCAGGCCCTTATGAGGATATTTATCAGGCCGGACACCGAGGCTACGCGATCCATTCTGGTCAAATATATGGGACAGATACTGTTCGGGCTTCACGACTTTCTTAAAAACCATGTCGGGTTTACCGAAGAGATCAGCCTGAAAGATTTATCCGGCAGGTTTACAGATACTTTAATAAATAAAGATCCTGAAAAAAAACTTGCGGACGTTATTACGGATCTGATTGAAGATATTGCTCCTTACGGGGTAAACACAGCTTCCCCTTATTTTGTAGGTCACATGACGTCCGCCATACCGTTTTTTATGGTTCATCTTAAAACCATCGTTGCCGCGCTGAATCAGAATGTGGTGAAACTGGAGACATCAAAGGTGGCTTCCATTGTGGAAAAACAGGTTCTGGCCAAAATTCACAGGCTGATCTACCAGAAGGATGATGCGTTTTACAATGAGCACGTTCAAAATACAGATTCAACGCTCGGTTGTTTTGTAGAAGATGGAACTCTGTCCAATATCACTGCCCTGTGGGTTGCCAGAAATGTTTTACTTGCTCCGAAAGAAGGCTTTGAGGGGATTGAGCAGCAAGGGTTGCATGCTGCATACAGAGCATATGGAATGGAAAGGAGCGTAATCCTTGTCTCAAGGCTTGGGCACTACTCTTTTAGAAAAGCCGGGGGTCTTCTTGGAATAGGCAATCACAATATTATTGCCGTAGATTTAGATGAAAATAACCGGATTTGCATAGACAGCCTTAATAAAACAATTAAAGAAATAAAACAGGATTCGGGGAAAACCGGGATTATTGCAATAGTAGGTATTGCAGGGACCACTGAGACCGGAACCGTCGACCCTCTTTATAAACTTGGGGAGATTTGTGCTGAAAACGGGATATATTTTCATGTGGATGCCGCCTGGGGAGGTCCAACCATGATGTCGGAAAAGTACAAACATCTTCTAAAAGGGATAGAACTTGCCGATTCCGTGACGGTTGACGGTCATAAACAGTTTTATATGCCGATGAGCTGCGGCATGATATATTTCAAAGACCCTTCGATTATGGATAATGTTATCTATTATGCTAATTATATCAATCGCCCAAGTTCGGTGGATCTTGGGATGAAATCGTTGCCCGGGTCAAGAGAGGCCACTTCTTTGATACTCGACAGCGCGCTTAAGATCATGGGAAGCAACGGCTATGCGCTGCTGATCGATCATGGGATTGAAACAGCCCGCAAATTTGCTGAAATGATTAAGCAAAGACCGGATTTTGAGCTGACAACCCCTCCGGAACTTAACATCTTAACGTACAGAATGTGTCCCGCGGACATCAGAAAAAAACTATCTGCCGCAGATAGTGAAGAGAAGAGAAATATTAACAAAAGATTAAACGAGATAAACAGAAGACTTCAAATAATGCAAAGGGAATCAGGGAAAAGTTTTGTCTCAAGAACTACATTAAGGATAAAGAAATTTCCCGGAGAAGAAATTGTGGTTTTGCGCTGTGTCATTATGAATCCCATGACGGACATGAATATCCTGGGTAAAATTCTTGATGAACAGGAAGGGATATATAAAAATAATTTTGAATAAATTTGTCTGCCGTCTTATCTTATTTTATCTGGTCTTATCTTATTTTATCTAGTCTGGTCTTATTTTTTACCGAGCCCTTAGCTCGTTATATCTGAAGCAGTCTATAGTATGATCATTGACGAGTCCGACAGCCTGCATATAAGCATAACAGATTGTCGGCCCAACGAATTTAAACCCCCTTTTTTTCAAATCATTGCTCATCGCGATCGATTCCGCAGTCTTGACGGGGATCTCTTTACAGGTTTTCCACTTGTTAACGGCCGGTTCTCCGTTTACAAACCGCCAGATATAAGCGTCAAAACTTCCGAATTTTTCTTGAACGGCGAGAAAAGACCTGGCGTTTTGAACTGCGGCCGCAATCTTCAGCCTGTTTCGGATAATCCCTTTGTTCGAAAGAAGCTCGGCTATTTTATTTGAATCGTACCGCGCAATTTTTTCAGGGTCAAAGTTGTTAAACGATTCAGTGTAGTTTTGCCGTTTTTTTAAAACGGTTATCCAGCTCAATCCCGCCTGAGCGCCTTCTAAAATCAAAAACTCAAAGAGTCTCCTGTCGTCGTGCAAAGGAATTCCCCATTCCGTATCATGATACTTAATGTAAAGCGGGTCTGAACCCACCCATTTGCATCTTTGTTTCATGTGAGTCCGTCCATATCTTCAAAAACAGGGTGTTGGTTTTAACAAGACAAAACTGTCATAAACAAGGTGTAACGATTGTGGCACAAGGAATTCTTCCTTTCAAGTATGAAACTGAGAAAAAAATACCCCTCCAAACAACCAAAATATCCTTAATCTTTTTTAGGCGGTGAATTCTGGTTTTGAAATGCTATTGGCATTTTAATTTAAAAAGGTCTTGAAATCTTATCCTTGGTACTTTATAGTTTATAGTTTTAAAGGTAGATCAACTTTGGAATATCAAAGAACAGGTTTTGGGATAAATTCCCCGGCCTGTCGAATATCTAAACTTAAAAGTAGGCTAAAGCTCTCAAAACAGATGAATAACAACAATATAAAAACAATAGAACAACTTGAACAATATATTTCGTTTACTTCTTGTGAAAGGCGTGAAATTAAAAAGATCATCGAAAGTCATCCGATGTTGGTCAATCAATATTATATGGATTTGATTAACTGGAATGATCCGAATGATCCTATTCGTAAAATGGTAATTCCTTCAAAAGAAGAAAATAAGTCTGAGGGAAGTTTTGATACAAGCGGGGAATATGAAAACACAAAATTGCGTGGTTTACAACATAAGTATTCGCAAACAGCCTTGATATTGACCACAAATAAATGTGCAGCTTATTGCCGTCACTGTTTCAGAAAAAGACTGGCAGGTATAGTTGCAGATGAAATAGTAACAGACTGGGATTTAGTAGTTAAATATATTTGCGAACATAAGGAAATCACAAACGTTCTTTTAACCGGGGGAGATCCATTAACGTTATCGAATGATAAAATAGCAGCTATTTTGCAAAAACTTTCAGGTATTCAACATTTGAAGTTTATTCGAATCGGAACACGAAGCCTTGTGGTTGATCCCGACAGAATAGTAAAAGATGATGACCTGGTAAACATATTGAGAGAGTATTCCTGCGAAAAAAAACGATTATACGTTACAACGCAATTTAATCATCCGAGAGAAATTACTCCCCGCAGTATTGAAGCCATAAATAAATTGCATGACGCACATATAACAGTTAACAATCAGACTGTATTATTAAAAGGGGTTAATGATAATTCTGCTGTAATGGCTGAATTACAAGGTGAACTAACAAAAATCGGTCTCATGCCATACTATGTTTTTCAATGTCGCCCGGTAAAAAAATTAAAACATATTTTTCAAGTGCCCTTATACAGAGCCTTTGATATTATAGAAGAGACAAGGTCAATGCTTGATGGCCTTAGTAAGAGATTCCGATTTGTCATGTCGCATGAAACCGGTAAAATTGAGATTTTAGGTCGCTCAGATGATCATCTATATTTCAAATATCATCAAGCTAAAGATAAACTTCTTGCAGGCAAAATATTCCATAAAAAACTCGGCAAAAATGATTGTTGGTTGGATCTTTGAATGGCTGCT
>JAUVKB010000096.1 GCA_030596405.1 Deltaproteobacteria bacterium | reverse complement strand
GGAACAGTTTCTCCTTAAAAGAGAAGAAATTAAAACGCGGCTATTGCTTCTTCCAATGAATGATTAACAGGTATTTCGCTGATCTCCTGAAATTCTTTCACACTATCGCTAATGACTGGGACGCTGACGATTCGGACGGACACATTTGCTCCCGCGCAATTTTGAGTTATCGATATGATAAGCTTTATCAATGCCATGTTAATTTCCTTCACCTTGTCCAAGGACAAAATGAACTTATTAATTCCAGCGCTTGTCATCTCTTTTATTTTGGACTGCAAACCGCCTTCGATTTCAGATGCAATAGTCTTGTTGATCTGGTCGGGAAGATTGAGTATCTGAACATCTTTATCGATTGAAAAACATTTATCAGACTTATTATCGGTTTTAGCAGCTTCACTCTTTTTAGGCTTCAGATTCAGCACGCTTTTTACCCTTTCAATCAACTGTTCTCCCTTAAACGGTTTTACCATATAGTCCTTAACACCCATCTTAACAATCTGTAACACGTTATCTTTGCCCGATTCCGCCGTCAGCATGATTACGGGAATATTTTTCAACCCGATTTCACCTCTCATTTTTTCCAGCATCTCAATTCCGTTCATGACCGGCATTGTAATATCAAGAACAATCAAGTCCGGCTTCTCTTTTGCTGCAAGCGATAAGCCCTCTACACCGTTCTCAGCCTCCATCAGTTCACAATCGAAAGGTTTAAAAGCTTTCTTTACAATCATACGGATCGTTTTACTATCATCAACCGTAAGAATTTTATATGACATGGTTGTCCTCCAAAATATAATTTAGTCGCTTATTTTCATAAAAACTTCAACCAGCATGGTATTCTCCTGTTGGCGGAAGGCAAAATATTCATGCCTCAACCATCCCATAGATTCAATCTTAAAATCACTTCCGCTCGTAACCGAAGGGATAGAAAGCTCACATGTCATTCCGGAATCGCAAAGACGCGACTTTAAATCGCCGCCTATCATATTGCTTAATTCTCCAATCACGTCAAAGACCTCTTCTTCTTCGACCTCCTCTGTTTCCATGTCAAGCATCGCAGCCGCAACAATATGCGCAAAAGTATCCTTTAAGTAAATCCTGACGTTTCCCATAACCTTCCCGGCAAAACTAACAGACCCCACAAACATTTTGCCGTTTGTTAATCCTTGAAAATCCGTATCAAAAGGTTCTACTTCCATGGAAAGCATCGTATCAAATACTTCTGTTAGAGCAGTTGTAATAAAAGTTTTTAAATCAAGATCGTCGATATTGCCCATAATCTTCTTTCCCTGGTTATAATAACAGCATCACTTCTTTAAAACAGACCATTCTTTAAAACAGGC
Source organism: Deltaproteobacteria bacterium (assembly GCA_030596405.1). GTDB lineage: Bacteria > Desulfobacterota > Desulfobacteria > Desulfobacterales > JAUVKB01 > JAUVKB01. The sequence continues at coordinate 6,968 of JAUVKB010000096.1, read as the reverse complement.
CGGCAAAAAGCAAACCTATGTGGAATGATTCTGCAAATCGTATCTTTTTATCTTTTCAACAAGCGTTGTTCTTTTAAGATGAAGCAGTTTTGCCGCTTCGTTTTTTACCCATTTTGTTTTTTCCAAAGACTGAAAAATAAGGGACTTTTCAAATTCACTTACAGCGGTATTAAAACAGACCCCCTCCTTTGAAATTTCCATCCCGGGCATTTTTCCACAGACGGCTTCACCCTTTATCTTTTCAGGCAAGTCGCAAGAAATTATTTTACCCTGACCTTTAAGAACTACAAGTCTTTCCACCAGGTTCTTAAGCTCTCTCACATTTCCGGGCCAGGAATATCCCATCATTATCGCCATTGCATCGTCACTTATTTCCGCCACATCCTTATTTTTGTTTTTGGAGAAGCATTTCATGAAATGGGACACAAGAAGAGAAATGTCGGATTTACGCTCTCTTAAGGAGGGTATGGTTATGGGAATAACATAAAGTCGATAAAACAGATCTTCCCGAAAATTTCCTTTTTTAACCTCTTTTTCCAAATTCCGATGGGTGGCGGCTATAACTCTAACATCAACGTTTATGGTGTTGGACCCGCCAACCCGCTCAAATTCTCTCTCCTCCAGCACCCTGAGAAGTTTTACCTGAAGTTCGGGGCTCATATCACCTATCTCATCTAAAAAAATAGTTCCACCCTCGGCAACTTCGAACTTGCCGGGTCTTGACGTAGTTGCCCCTGTGAAAGCGCCCTTGACGTGCCCAAACAGCTCGCTTTCCAACAAATTTTCCGGGATGGCTCCACAGTTTATCTGAACAAACGGTTTGCCTTTTCGATACGAACTCTGATGAATGGCCTTGGCTATCAATCCTTTGCCTGTTCCGGTTTCACCATTAATGATAATTGTGCTGTCACTGTCCGCTACTTTTTGAACAGTCCTGAAAACCTCATAAATTCTACTGCACCGGCCTATAATCCCTTTAAATTCATGTCTATTATCTAACTTGTTTATATCATAAACATCTTCCCGATATAAACAGGGCTCTTCCGAAATACTATTATTGAAAGCTAAATTAGTCACCATGGCCCCTCCATAGATAATTAAGACAACAGTATTAATTCCGGACATCAGCTTAATTTGCGATTAAGCATTAAAGTCTAAAACAACAAGCAAACAACAAGCAAATATTATACCAGATATTAAAAAATATCTCCTGCTGAAATAGAATAATAATAATAACAAATAGTTGATAAAATATTTGATAAAATATTAGGCCGACCACTGGAATAAAAATTATTTATCAGAATTTTTTTGGCAAAGTGCAAAAAGAAAGGGGGCCGGGCTGGAAAATAAATCAGATACAACCTATTGTAAATATTAATAATTAATTTGGCTTTCAATAAAATTGGCAAAATGCAAATCAATATTTGATGGCTCAGTTGAAAACTCCATCCGCTGTGTTGCAGTAATTTTTCCAACCTTCGACATACTATATGTATACCTTCGTGCTAAAAAACTACTGCACATTGTATATGGAAAATATATAAAAAATTTTGCCTGGCCACGCGAAGTGAAAATTTGAACTTTTTATAAGTTCATTATATTTGCATTTTGCCTATTTTATCGGAAATTTTATACTTTTTTATTTTCCTGTAAAGTGTGCTAAGATCGATGCCGAGTAAATTTGAAGTTTCAGCTTTGTTATAATTTGTTTTACCTAAAGCTTTTTTTATTAAAGCAATCTCATTTTCCGTTAAGTTGTAAGCTGTTTCATCTTTTTCAAAAGTATCCTTGAATTTCCTTATTTCAGGGGGAATGTCATCCACGTCGATTATTTCGCCCACGCCCAAAGCAAACGCTCTTTCCACCACGTTCTCAAGTTGCCTGACATTTCCCGGCCAGTCATAGTTCAACAGGAAATCCATCGCTTCCTGCGATATGCCGGTGATATTTTTTTTGCTCGTTGCTCCGAATTTACTTATAAAATGGTTCGCCAAAAGCAAAATATCCTCTTTCCGTTCCCTTAAGGGAGGCATTTTAATGGCAACTACATTAAGACGGTAAAAAAGATCCTTTCTTAATTCTCCGTTTTTTACGGCTTTTTCTATATCCCTGTTGGTTGCGGCTATTACCCTTGCATCCACATCCGATTCCATGTTTCCGCCCACAGGCCGTATCTTCTTCTCCTGCAGAACGCGCAAAAGCTTAACCTGTAAAGATGGACCGATCTCGACAATCTCATCTAAAAATATACTGCCTTTTCCTGCCGCTTGAAACAGGCCGATTTTGTCATCGACCGCTCCTGTAAAAGCTCCCTTAACATGGCCAAAAAGCTCGCTTTCCATGAGCCCTTCGACAATGGCCCCGCAATTTACCGGAATAAAAGGCTTGCCGGCGCACCCGCTGTTGTTATGAATTACTCTGGCCAGCAATTCCTTTCCGGTTCCGCTTTCTCCCTGAATAAGCACGGTAGGATTGCTTTGCTCTATTCGATCAATCATTTCATAAATCTTTTGCATCTTAAGGCTGGTCCCGACAAACTCATCATATCCATATCTCCCATACCTTTGCTTTAACTTCCTCTTGAGCGATATATTCTCTGTCTGTAATTTCTTTTTATCTATAATCCTGTCAATTAGAATTTTCAGCAGCTCAAGTTTAATGGGCTTCTGGAGGTAATCATAACTTCCCAGTTTCATAGCTTCGATAGCGGTTTGAACAGTGCCGTAGCCCGTTATAACAATCACTTCAGTTACGGGCTTTTTTTCTTTTATGGTTCTGACCAGTTCAAGTCCATTAAATCCAGGCATATTAAGGTCTGTAAAAACAAGATCAAAATGTTTCTGCATTATCATTTCAACAGCTTTTGGCCCATCATCGGCCACAGTGACTCTATAGCCGTCAAAAGACAGATATTCTTTAACAATAGAAAGTATCTCCCTTTCATCGTCAACGAATAATATCTCAAAATTTTCTACGGACACGTCCGGGTTGTTATTTAAATAAGACATTTTTATATCGGCAACCAGATCGTAATAGTTGTTCCTTCATTGACCTTACTTTTTACATCGATTGTGCCGCCGTGATCCTGAATAATTCCGTAACAAAGGAACAACCCCAAACCCTTTCCGTTTTCAGATTCTTTTGTGGTAAAAAAGGGGTCAAATATCTTATTGATATTCTCATCAGCTATGCCGCAGCCTGTATCTTCAAACCCGATCTCGATGGAATCCGGTTTCATTGGCACCGGTTTTTTTAATAATTGATCAGCATCAACGTTAACCCCGGCATAAACCCTGCTGTAAACCCTGAGCGTCCCGCCCCCGGGCATCGCCTCAACAGCATTGGATAAAATAATAAAAAATACCTGCGACAGATACTCGGCATTGCCGATAACAGGAGGCAGATTATCATCAAATTCCTTAACAATCTTAACATGGTCAAGCTTTACTTTATAGCCGACCTGTAAAAGCGCCTTTCCGATCAAATTATTTAACGGCACTTGTTCTCTTTTCGGTTTTGCATAAAGAGAAAACTGGGATAAACTTTTAACAATAGCCATTATCCGTTCTGACTGGCCATGCATTATATTAAGCGATTTTGAAATACGCGGGCTTAAATCCTTATCCATCAACAACAACTGGATATGGCCGAACATAATATTTAAAGGATTTAGTATCTCATGAGAAGCACCGGATGACAAACGGCTCATTGATGCCAGCTTTTCCGTCTGGAGTATCTTGGCCTGGGCTCTATTTAAATATTCATGCTCTTTTTTCAAACGTTCATATAACAGTGAATTTTCCATCACCAGAGAACATTGTCTTGCAAGCATCGTCAAAAGTTTCATGGCCTCTTGTGTAATGGAACTTTCCTCTATCGACGTAAGGACCAAAACCAGGCCGAGTGTTTTCCTGATGGTGGAAAGCGGCAGCATGATTATCGTTTTATTGCCGTCAAATGCCAAAGAAGGAACAAGAGCCGGTTTCCTCCTTTTTATTACCCAGGAAAACATGCCGCATTCTATCTGACGATCCACCTCGTCCTGACAAATAACGCTTTTGTCTTGTGGTGATGCGCCGCGTAAAACAAATTCATGGGTCTTTTCATCAACCAGGAATAATGCGCAAACATCCATCTTAATTAAATTTTGAATTTCACCTAAAAAGACCTCCCAGATTTCTCTGATATTCATCGGAATATCTATCTTATCCTGAAACCGGATGACCTGCTCCATCTTGTCGATGAATTTTATGACGGCCTGATAGCTGTTTTGCAAAGAGGCTATCTGTTTTTCGGCTGTTTCACCGTTTGTCCCGCGGTTTGTTTCCATATCAGACATATGGCCGTCCTTTACAATTCATGACTAAGAATGGGTAATAAACAGACTGATGTCATCAAATTCTCTTTCCATATCAATCATAATCGGTTCAATTGCGCTCACATCTAATTGCAAAGATTCCCATCCATCTTTATTTAACTGCGGCATTAGATTGTCACCGCCTGATCCGATATTCATCGCCCTGCAAAGGATGTCTGCAAGTTGAACAATTATGGCTTCCTGAGAAAATATTCCGGCCAGGTCGGGCTGGTGATGATGGGCAATAATATTTACGAGTTTAGCAGGCAGATTCCATCTTTCAGCCAGCAATCTGCCGACCTCGGCATGGGTATACCCCAGCAGACTCTCTTCCGCGTCAACCATCAGAATATTGTCGGCTTCCACCATCGATACAACCCTGGCAAAATCATCCGGCACAAACATCATCTCTACAATCTTTCCGATATCGTGCAAAAGTCCGGAAACAAAAAGCTCCTCGACCCTGTCATATCTCAGATAATTGCCGATAACTTTTGCTCCGACAGCACAGCCCAGTGAATGATCCCAGAAATCCTCCTGCCTGGCTTTCTCCTTTTTGTCTTTTGAAAATATATCGAATACCGAAGTGGTCAGCAGCAGGCTCTTTATTGCGTCAAAGCCGAGCAATACGATAGCCCCTGTAACAGTTGAAATCCTTTGCGGGAACCCATAAAATGAAGAATTAACAAGTTTAAGAAGTTTTGCGGTCAAAACCTGGTCATCGCTGATAACCTTTGCCAAATCCCTGGCCGAAGTCATGGGGTTGTTGATAAGTTCCGTTATCCTTAGGACCGTTCTGGGAAGTGTCGGAAGATCATCAAGCCTTCTGATGACCCTTTTCAAATCAACGGGGCTCATTTTCTCCTGCCTTTTTAAGCGATCTTATCGTCAACCGATCGACCGCCACTCTCATAATCTCCGCCATTACCGTATCATCAATAACTTTGGAAAATTTCTCTTTTAATCCTTTTTCAACCGATTCTTTTATTTCATCAGCGGATACTGTATTTTTATCAGCGCCCTCTTTACTTCCTCCTCTAACCCAGATCTCGTTTACCCCCCAGGATTTCAACATCCGGATATTTTTTTCAGACAGTTTTGTTTCCTGCCTTAACAGCAGCACCCCCTGAAGGTCGTGCACAGGTTTAGCCAATATCATTTTTGGTTTCAGCCCGTTTGAATCAAGAACTATCACCAGAACCCCTTTTATCACGCGACGCCTGCCATGAAACCAAAAACTTCAACAGTTTTTCCAGTTTCACGGGTTTTTGAATAAAATAATCCGCCCCAAGCTGTGATGTCTCCTGTATCGCATAATCATCTCCGAATGCCGAAAGCATTGTAACACATGATGCGTCGTCTATCTCTTTAATTTTGCAAAGCACATCCGTGCCGCTCATGCCGGCCATATTGATATCAAGAAGAACCATGTGAGGCCTGTCTGTTTTAAATTTCACTAAAGCGTCTTCCCCATTTCCTGCTGTTGAAACCTGATATCCGTTCATCGACAAATACTCATCTAAAAGCTCACATATAAACGGCTCATCGTCAACGACTAATATTCTTATCGGTTTTTGCTCCATTTGCATTCCTTATTTAATAGAAGCATTATTATAATATCAATTTTTTACAGCAATTTTTATACCATATTTTCAATATGATAACAAGCAATGGCCGGAGAAAAAATCAATGCCGACCATTATTAAATTATCATAACGATATAATGCCGTCATTTCAATAAAATAAAATCTGTTTAAAATTATAACCGGCTTTAAAACATTTTTTATTAAAGTTTTTAATTTTTATGACGATAACTTAAGCAAGAACAAAAAATGTTCGCAACTAAAATAAAGGAGGTGAAACAGTAAAATCAAACTAAAGAGGCAAACAAGGGAAAAAAGTTTTAACAAACCAAATTTCAACAAACTGATCAGCACGGCCCGGCAAGGATGCCCGGACCGGCAAAACAACAACAAAATCAAGGAGGATTAAATCATGGCGCTTACAATTAACACCAACATAATGTCTTTAATGGCTTCAAACAACCTGTCACGAAGCTACAACAGTTTGTCAAAATCGATAAACAGGCTGTCATCAGGTCTGCGTATCGTAGGGGCGTCGGATGACGCGGCGGGCCTGGCGGTCAGGGAATTGCTGCGTTCCGACGTGGCCGTGCTGAATCAGGGCATCAGAAACGCCAACGACGGAATTTCAATGCTAAAAGTAATGGATGGGGCCGCGGGTGTTATTGATGAAAAGCTCATCCGCATGAAAGAACTCGCCGAGCAGGCTGCAACCGGTACATACAGCGCTGATCAGCGGACGATAATGAATGATGAATTTGTCGCAATGCGCGAGGAGATCGACCGTATCGCAGAGGCAACCGATTTTAACAGCACAAAGCTGTTAAACTCCAGCGCTTCGGTAACAATCCATTTTGGAACCGGCAATGATAGTGAAGACAAATACGACATTACGGGACAAGATTTTACTGATACCGGTCTTGCAATTGATAGTTTGAGTATAGCAAGCCAGGCAAGCGCCCAGGCCGCGCTTGGAACGATCGATACCGCCATCGTAACAAAAGATACGGGACGGGCGCATTTCGGCG
>JAUVKB010000194.1 GCA_030596405.1 Deltaproteobacteria bacterium | reverse complement strand
GGAAAAAGCGATTGAGTTTGCCTGGGATCTGCTTGTAAACGGATATAACCTCCCGACAGAAGACCTGTGGGTTTCGGTCTATCTTGACGACGATGAGGCATACGATATATGGCGCAATAAAATGGGCGTGTCCGAAGACCGGCTCGTGCGGTTCGGAGAAAAGGATAATTTCTGGTCAATGGGGGATACAGGTCCATGCGGTCCATGCAGCGAAATACTCATAGATCGCGGCGAAGAATTCGGCTGCGGCAATCCGGATTGCAGGGTCGGATGCGAATGTAACAGGTATCTTGAAATCTGGAATCTGGTTTTCATGCAGTATAACCGCGACGCTTCAGGGGAAATGACCCCGCTTCCAAGACCAAGCATCGACACCGGTATGGGTCTCGAACGGATAGCCTCCCTTGTCCAGAATGTGCCCACAAACTTTGATACTGATCTTATCCTGCCCATTATAAAAAAAATTGAAACCCTTTCTGAAAAGAGGCTTGGAGAGTCATCTCAAACCGATATTGCCATGAAAGTAATTGCCGATCACACCAGGGCCTCGGCATTTCTTATATGCGACGGAATACTTCCATCAAATGAAGGAAGAGGATATGTGCTGCGCCGCATTATGCGCAGGGCAATACGTTACGGCCGCAATATTGGGCTTGAGAAGCCGTTTCTTCATAAAACAGCAGAAAAAGTATTTGATATAATGAAACCGGCCTACCCCGAGCTATCAGATGCCGCAGATTTTATAACAAATGTAATAAAAAATGAGGAGGTCAGATTTTCTGAAACTCTGGATAACGGCCTTAAACTCTTAAACGATACTCTTTCAGACATACAGGCAAAAAACTTAAAGGAAGTGCCGGGCAGCATGATATTTAAACTGTATGATACTTATGGATTCCCGGTCGATATCATAAAAGATGTTGTCAGAGACAAGGGCATGACTCTTGACATAACAGGCTTTAACGAAGCCATGGGAAAACAGCGAACAAAATCAAGATCTGTCACGACATTTTCAAATGTAAGCGATGCATATAAAAAGCTTTCTGCTAAAGGAATTAAATCCGGGTTTGTCGGTTATGACACTTTATCATGCACCTCAAAGGTTCTAATTATGGTTGAAAACGAAAATGAGATTGTTGAAGCCGGACCCGGAACCGACATTGAAATTGTAACCGATATCACACCTTTTTATGCCGAGTCAGGTGGACAGGCCGGTGATACAGGAAAGATAACCCGCGAAAATGACAATTACGGCCTTGACGTAGCCATCGCTAATACAATTAAAGATCCCACAGGCATTATAATCCATAAAGGCAAAATCATTTCCGGCCATATAAAAAAGGGTGAAGAAGTAACCCTGTCTGTTGATAAAACCCGGCGCAATGCAACCGCCTGCAACCATACAGCCACGCATATTCTTCATTATGCCCTGCGTAATGTCCTTGGCGCCCATGTAAAACAGGCCGGCTCACTTGTGGCGCCGGACAGATTCCGCTTTGATTTTACCCATTTTTCCCAGGTTGACGGCGATGCCTTAAATAGAATTGAAACCATTGTAAACAACCGGATACGCGAAAATGTTTCGGTTGAAACAAAAGAAATGGATGCCGAAGAAGCATTCAAATCAGGGGCCACAGCCCTTTTTGAAGAAAAATATGGAGATCGGGTCCGGGTTGTTTCCCTTGCATCTTTCAGCAGGGAACTCTGCGGGGGAACTCATACCGGCCGCACCGGCGACATCGGCTTTTTCAAGATAACCGGGGAATCCAGCGTGGCATCGGGAATAAGAAGGATCGAAGCCTTAACCGGCGAAGCAGCGCTTGAATATATCCAGAAAACTTCAAAGATAGTTCAGGAAACAGCCCGCCTGATTAAAGAAAAACCGGAAGATATTGCAAAAAGGATTGATAAAATATTAACCGGCTATAAGTCCATTGAAAAAGAAATGGAAAAGCTCAAAGCAAACCTTGCCGCAGCAAAAGCAGGAGGAAGTGAAGAAGACATTCGCTCCATAAACGGCGTAAAAATCCTGGCAAAAAAAGTCACGGTGGACAAACCCGCGGCGCTCAGAGAACTGGCCGACAGGCTTAAGGAAAAAATAAAATCCGGTGTTGTCGTGCTTGGAAGTGTCGCAGGCCCCAAGGTCATGCTTATCGTAGTTGTGACAAAGGATTTAACAAGCCGTTTTAATGCAGGAAGTATTGTAAAGCAGGTTGCAGCCACAGTCGGCGGGGGCGGGGGCGGCAGGCCGGATATGGCGCAGGCCGGCGGCTCCAAACCTGAGAAACTGGATCAGGCCCTTGAAAAAGCATACGAAATCGTAGAGAAAATGTAAGATTACTTAACTTCTTAATTAATAAATATGTAACGCTTTAGTTGTTTTAAAATTAGTTATGGCTTACGCATCAACGGCTTAAGGCTTTTTCATCCAGTCGATATCAATAATATCTCAGGAAGGCAGTCCAACCTGAAAAAATCTTAAACCGATGATGCTTGAGGCTCGCAGCGAATATTCTTCAAAAAGCTAAAATGTTACATAAATATCCATCTTGCCGGCACAAGATGGATTTATAGCGATTTTTTGCCTCAATCACTTCGACTTGTAATTTCAATCAGATGGTATCCAAACTGGGTCTGAACCGGCCCGTGAACCTTTCCTGTTTCGTGACTGAATACCACGTTGTCAAATTCCGGAACCATTTGGCCTGGCGAAAATTCACCTAAATTACCTCCGCTTTGCCGCCCGGAAGGACATTTAGAATGTTGCCTGGCTATTTCAGCAAAATCAGATCCTTCTTCAATTTGTTTTTTGATTTCTTCACATTTTTCCTGTGTATCAACCAGGATATGACGAGCTGTAGCTGTTGTCATAATTTCCTCCTATTATTATTGAAATATTTTCTAACAAAACCTCGTATTCCCCTTCCCTAAAGCCCCCCAAACATACCAGTGTCAATCATAGACACCTTTTTAAGCATCTGAAACACCTGTTTTTTGTTATGCGGCCGCTTCACCATAATTTTGGCGTTGTCTATCACAAACGTAAGATAAAATCTAAAATTGATCTTCTTAATGTCCTGAAAATCCCTTTCAAAGGAGCCCCTTTCGTCGGAAAAAGAAAATCGAACTTTATGCGCATCAAAATCAAGGGTCACCGAATCGGCAAACCGTTTTCCAAACACAAAGTAAACAAAATAAAACGGTAAGATAAAAATGAGCCCGATCACAATGGCATCCTTTACAGTCGTCTCTGAGGTAACTATCTGAAAGGAAATCAGGATCAGCAGGATGGCAATTGTAATGGCATGGAAATGGTTTAAGCAAATGCGCTCTTCGCCCGGCATGAAAAAGGTGTATGTCCTTTTGTTAACAGAATCAGTCATCTTAAGCTATCCAACTCCTATTAAAAATTGTAACACGACCTTTTTAATTTTGTGGTCGAACCCTGTTAATGTTTTTATATATTAGAAGGCAAGTCATGGCAAGTTGGGTCCATTCCATCGGATTATTGGTTTTCTTGCTTCGTAAGTTTCAAGCCTTGCTTGTCCGCAATTTTCTTTCCTCTTGAAATCGCCTGGCTTACTGCAGGTTAAACTGAATTTATCTTTTTGCCAACCCAATAAATGCAGATGGCTTGAAATTTTCGATTCCCCTTACAATGATATAATGCAGGGCGCCAGGAGCATCTATGCGGGTTTTAGGTAGCATACTGTCTAAACAATCTCATACATGAAATTGTTTGTAAACCAATAATCCAACGGATGTCCCACAATCGTGCTTTAACCTGAATTGAGCGATTTTTTACTCGATCTGCGCCAATCTCTTGCGCATAGAGGCTTCGCAAAAATCCTCGATCCGCCTCAGGCGGACCTGCGGTTTTTGAAATATTGTCTGATAAGATATTTCCGGATATAATGAGCGCAAAAGAAAGTAAAAACGACAACACGCTTCGTATATGGTGTGCAGGATGCAGCTTTGGTGAAGAGGTATATTCTGTTGCCATAAGGCTTGTAGAATACTTAAAAAAACGTGAAAAAAAGATAGAT
>JAUVKB010000113.1 GCA_030596405.1 Deltaproteobacteria bacterium | reverse complement strand
TTTAAATCACCAAACGACACATTCTTGTCTACCATTAAACCTTCCACCTGATGAAACATCGGAGTATGTGTAAGATCAGAATCGCACCGATAAACTTTCCCCGGCGCAATAATCGCTACCGGCGGCGACTGTTTTTCCATTATCCTGATTTGAACGGGAGACGTGTGTGTCCTGAGAACGATGTTTTCTGAAATATAGAAAGTATCCTGCATATCCCTGGCCGGATGATTTCTAGGGATATTCAGCGCTTCAAAATTATAATAATCGGTTTCTACTTCAGGTCCTTCGGCAATATTAAATCCCATTCTTGCAAAAATATCACATATCTGCTGAGTAATCTGTGTAATGGGATGCAAAGAACCGATTACCGGGGTTCTCCCCGGCAATGAAACATCAACAAAATCATTCGACTTATACGATTTTCGGCCAAATTCTTTAAGGGCATCATTGAATGATCTTTCAATCTCCTTTTTTATTTCATTTGCCCTCTTGCCGGCCGCCGGCCTTTGATCAGGAGGAAACGTCGATATGTTTCTTAAAAATTGAGTAACAAAGCCCTTCCGGCCTAAATATCTGACGGTAAGGGCTTTGATTGTCTCTTTATCGGAAGCTAAAGAAAGTTCTTTTAACGCATCCTCTTTAATCTGTTCTATAGTTTTTTCCACTTTGTGCAACTTTAAATCAAACGCTGTGACGCCATGTTTGCAATTTCAGTAAATCCCGCCGGATCTGAAACGGCAAGCTCTGCAAGGACTTTACGGTCTATCTCAATACCGGCAAGCTTTAATCCGTGAATAAATTTACTGTAAGACAAATTATGCATACGTACAGCAGCATTAATCCTTGCTATCCACAGCCTCCGGAAATCACGTTTTCTTGTCCTGCGATCCCTATAAGCATACATAAGCGCCTTATCTACTGCATCCGCTGCGGTGCGAAACAGTTTGCTTCGCCCTCCCCGAAACCCCTTGGCCAGTTTCAATACCTTTTTTCGTCTTTTTCTTGCTTTAAAACCTCTTTTTACACGCATTATTTTTCTCCTAAGAGCATATTAAATGCTCAAAACACTATATATACAAGACTGCTATCCATTCGGAAGTAATAATTTTATCTCTTTTTCATTTGTTTTGTCAATAATATGGCCTTGCCTTAAAGATCTTTTACGTTTAGTAGATTTTTTTGTTAATATGTGATTTGCACCGGATTTTTTATAAACTAATTTCCCCGTTCCTGTTTTTTTGAAACGTTTTGCTGCTGCTCGATTTGTTTTTATTTTTGGCATTATTTATGTTCTCCTGCATCATCATATACATTACAAAAATTCAAACAAGTCTTAATTTTTTTATGTATGTGATATCAATAAAAATATAACTTCCCGAAGTAGTTGAAAAAATAGATGGCGCGGGTAACCATATAATATCGGCCCGCGCCATTTCCAGAATAAACTATATTATATAAAATTAAACAATCAAAATGTAATACTATTATTATATTTGACGAAAGCGGTTACAAAAAAGCATTATTTCGGCGATAAAATCATAACAATCGAACGACCCTCAAATTTGGGAGGACGCTCTACAACTGCTATTTCAGCAGTTTCGGCAGCAACCTTATCTAACAATTCGCGACCCTGCTGTGAGAGTGTAACTTCCCGGCCTCTGAAAATAACTGTCAGCTTGACTTTATCCTTTTTCGCAAGAAACTTTTTAACATGTCCGATTTTAACATTCAAATCATGCTCACCGGTCTTCGGCCGAAACTTTATTTCCTTGAGTTGAAAAATGCTTTGCTTTTTTTTTGCTTCCCGTTTCTTTTTGGTTAATTCATATTTATAACGCCCATAATCCATTATTTTGCAAACAGGAGGATTTGCGTTAGGCGAGATTTCTACCAAGTCAAGACCATGGTCAGTGGCAGCAATAAGAGCTTTATCAGTCGTAATAACGCCAAGTTGATTGCCGTCAGGATCTATTACCCTTACTTCTCGCGCCCTGATATTCTTATTAATATTAATCCGATCCGACATATTAGTTTGTTTTGGTCTAGCTATACTTATTCCCCCCTGTATCAATTAATGTTATTATAAAATTTTTCCTTTCAAAGCTCTCTATATTCCGCTCGATATTCTGAAGCAATTAAAATATATCTATATTTATATTTATATAAAACAACATAAAGAAACGCAAGAAAAAAATACGATAAACTTCCAAAGGAAAAAGACTAAAAATATTAAGGCCATAAACAGTTTTTCATAACCGGACAACCTGCCATAAAAATAATTTAATTTATTGATTAAGTGTATAATCGGCTAAAAGGCTTTCCTTCCAGTAAGTGGTTTTTGGGTCCGCAAAATAGGCTTTGAAAAGTTACAGACTCTCATCGCGTAATATGTTCGGCACAATTGATATTTGATGATTTTTATACAGAGGCGCAAGCTCGGTTAAAAAGCAACCTGTGCCTCCCCCCATCACGTCTTCATACGCGTACACCAATTCTCCGATGCCGCTTAACAAAATGGCGCCAAAACACATAAGACACGGCTCCATGGTAGAAAAAAGAGTTATCTTGCTGTGATCAATATCCTCTTTAAGTACGGAAAGCCTTTTTAGTGCAATCATTTCGGCATGATCAATCTCATTAACCAAATTTCCCGCAGTACATATTCGAGAACCTGTTGCAATAATCCTGTTTTGATATACCAGTAAACATTCCACCGGAAATTCGCCTGCATACAGCGTTTTCCTTGCATTGTCCAGCGCTATTTTCATGAAGTGTATATAATCCATGACGTATACTTAAAATCAGGTAAACCTTTCTGAAAAAAAGCTGTGGGAAAAAATTAATCCTGGCGTACTCGTAAAAAACAAATAATTTTATCAACCCTTAAACCTAAGGGGACAGGTTATATGTTTCACCCTCCCGCCGGGGAAGCCGGGGAACAGGATGGCGCTTTAAATCCGCCGGAACCCGAGGGGATTCCATGTGCCCTGAAATTTCCTGCCGAGATGAGCTTTGTAACATCTTTGCTTTTACATTTAGGACATGTCGGCACAAACTCATCAGTTGAAAAAACCAGTTTTTCAAATTGATTATTGCATTTTTTACATACAAATTCAAATATCGGCATAAAACTCCCTTTAATTATTTAGATATTTTTTCGATAAATTATTGTCAAATATGGCGGCCCTGTTTGAAATGCTGTTGACACTTTTTCAGCGTTGCTCTATGTCTTTATATAAGATATGAAAAAATATAACAACAAATGATATTGTTGTTTGATATTGTTGTTTGATATTGTTGCTCAACTTAACCTTGGCAATCCATTAACAAACCGGACTTTTTGAAATACCATTGACTAATGAATCCGGTAACTATTGATTTCTCTTCTTATCCTGAATCGGTGGCAAAGGCTCTCGATTTCATCAACGCCGGGCAAATATTGGCGAAGCAACCTTTGATACTGATTAAACCCAACCTTGTTAACGCTTCACCTCACCCGGTTACAACGCCGCCTGACTTTTGTGAAGCGGTGGTCAAATATGTACGCCTTTGTTCAAAAGCGGAGATCGTTATTGCCGAAGGGTGCGGGGACGTATCTTTTGAAACCGACGAAGTGTTTGAATTGTTGGGATATAAGGATTTGTCCAGGCGGCAGGGGGTTTCGCTTGTCGATCTTAACAAATTACCCCTTAAAAAGATAAAAAACAGGAAATGTTCCGTATTCCGTGAAATATACCTGCCGGAAATCGCTTTTACTCACTATATTATTTCACTTCCGGTACTCAAAGCACATTCCCTGTCTGTTATAACAGGAACACTGAAAAATATGATCGGCTTTGCTCCTCCGGAGCATTATTCCGGAAGGTTTGGAATTTGGAAAAAAGCGGCCCTTCATGCAAATATACATCAATCTATTACAGACCTTAACAGTTATCGGAGTCCTGATTTGTCCTTAATGGATGCAACTATCGGCCTTGCAGAACACCATCTGGGCGGTCGTTGCTGTTATCCCCCTGAAAAAAAGATAATCGCCGGATTCAATCCGGTGGAAGTCGACCGCAGGGCAGCGACACTTCTTGGATTTAACTGGAAAGAGATACCGCATCTGGCAGGAAAATTGCGATAAAACCAGCTTGCGATAAAACCGGTTTAATAATATTAACAAGTTTAAATAGACTCGCAACAACTTATTTTATAGGCTTTAATTAACATTCCGGGTGTATCCTGTAACATCAGCAATGGGGGTAAAAAAATGAATAAAACAGGTATTGTTAAGGACGATCGATACTTAAATCACAAGACCGGAAGCTTTCACCCCGAAAGCCACCAGCGGCTCGAAGCAATTTACGATATGCTCAAAGAGCCTGACGTGGCGGGACTATTTCAAGAAGTCCGGGCGAGGCCGGCTGAAAGGGATGAGCTTCTCTTAATTCATTCTTCTGCATACGTTGACAGGGTCGCGGCAACCGAAGGAAAGGAGCACAGCTCCCTTGACCCGGACACCTCGACTTCTCCTGGTTCTTATGAGGCGGCGCTTTTTGCGGCAGGAGGACTATGTCAGGCAATCTCCGACGTTATATCCGGAGAATTGGACAATGCGTTTGCTTTGGTGAGGCCGCCCGGGCATCATGCGGAAAAGGATCGCGCAATGGGCTTTTGCCTCTTTAATAATGTGGCTATCGGGGCAAAATATGCTCAAAAATTCCACAACCTAAAACGTATCCTTGTGGTGGACTGGGACCTGCATCATGGAAACGGCACACAGCATTCCTTTGAAGATGACGATTCCATCCTTTACTTTTCAACACATCAATATCCCTACTATCCGGGCACCGGCGCTTTTGAACAGACTGGAACGGGAAAAGGGAAAGGGTTTACAGTAAACGTACCGTTGTCTACCGGCCATGGCGATGGAGAGTATTTGTATGTTTTTGAAAAGATACTTAAACCGATTGCGCTTGAATTCAATCCTGATCTGATCCTGGTATCCGCCGGCTTCGACATTTACAAAGATGATCCTCTTGGCGGCATGCTTGTCACCCCAAACGGTTTTGCAGGATTAACGCGCTCTGTTGTAGATATCGGGAATGAATGCTGTAAGGGGAAGGTCGTGGCAACTCTTGAGGGAGGCTACAATCTTGACGGCCTCAGAGATTCGGTAAAAACGGTTTTAAAAGAATTGTCAGGACTGTCTAAAACCGATATTGATTCAATTGTATCTTGTGCGGATAAAAAAAAGGTTGAAATGATAAAAAATAAAGTCTTGCAAATTCATGGCGGGTTCTGGAAAAATCTGAATTTGTAAAAAATAACCTTTAAAAATGCCTCTTTCCATTGAGTGAAAGAGGCATTTTGGGTATATTGTCCGGCATTTAAATGGTTATCAGGAGGAAAAAAAGTGGGGGTTGAAGAATTAAACAGGCTGGTTGAGGAAAAACGCCTTCTTGTAAACAGCATCAAAAGTGAAATCAGCAAGGTTCTTGTCGGGCAAAAAGATTTAATCGATGGATTGTTGATAGGATTGTTTACGAAAGGTCATCTGCTCATCGAAGGCGTCCCCGGACTGGCAAAAACCAGCGCCGTTAAGGCGCTTGCATCTACTGTTCACGCGGATTTCAAACGCATCCAGTTCACTCCCGACCTGTTGCCTGCCGACCTTGTGGGAACAGAAATATACAGGCCCAAAACAGGTGATTTTACGATTAAAAAAGGACCTGTATTTCACAATATCATACTTGCCGATGAGATAAACCGCGCTCCGTCCAAAGTTCAGTCCGCTCTTTTGGAGGCCATGCAGGAACGCCAGGTTACCATCGGAAATACCACCTTTGCCCTTCCTGATCCATTTCTTGTGATGGCCACGCAAAATCCGATCGAACAGGAGGGGACATATCCGCTGCCGGAAGCCCAGGTGGACCGTTTCATGTTAAAACTCATCATCGATTACCCGGATAAAAACGAAGAAAAACAGATCATGGAGCGAGTAGGGTTTGAAAACGCCTCTGCCGTGGAGCATATTGTCACGCCGGAAAAGCTTGCTGAAATTGTTTTGCTTATTAAAGAAATATATGTGGATGAAAAACTAAAGGATTATATTGTAGATATTGTCTTTGCCACAAGAAAGCCGGAGGATTTTGAGATAGATATCCGTGACTATATACAGTACGGGGCTTCACCAAGGGCGACCATATTTTTAAGCCTTGCGGCCCGCGCATACGCTTTTTTGCAGGGAAGAGCCTATGTGACGCCTCAGGACATCAAGACGATCGCGCCGCTTGTGCTGCGGCACAGAATTATTTTGACATACGAGGCGGAAGCTGAAGATATCACAACAGATCAGATCGTCAGACGGATTTTTGACTCCGTTGAGGTGCCATAACCAGGGCAAATATCAAATATCAGGTTCTTTAAATGCTGCCACCTGAAATCATAAAAAAAATAAAAAAAATCCACATTAAAAGCGGCCGTCTGGTCAATACTGTGATGGCGGGCCAGTACAGGTCCGTGTTCCGCGGTTCCGGAATCGAGTTTGAGGAAGTTCGGGAGTATTCACCAGGTGACGACGTAAAGAGCATAGACTGGAAGGTTTCAGCCCGCATGGGACGCCCTTATATAAAACTCTACAGGGAAGAGAGGGAACTGGTCATTATGCTCCTTGTCGATATGAGCGCATCAGGCTGTTTCGGCACGACTGAAAACCTGAAAAAAGAGACCGCCGCTGAAATTGCTTCGATTCTGGCATTCAATGCGATCCGCAATAATGACAAGGTCGGCGCTATTTTATTCACCGACAGGGTGGAAAAATATATTCCTCCTAAAAAAGGCGCGTCACATGTCTGGCGAGTCATCAAGGAACTTTTTACGTTTACTCCTTTTCACAAGAAAACCGATATTTCAAGCGCCCTGGAATATTTAGGCAGTGTCTGCAGGAAAAAAACAAT
>JAUVKB010000033.1 GCA_030596405.1 Deltaproteobacteria bacterium | reverse complement strand
TTACATACATATCTTTTATCGCCATAATCACATCATCGACATTATTTAAATCAACGACAATAAACTCATGGGGAAGAAGCCTTTGATCTATGATCTTAACGGTCTTTAAATTCTCATCAAGCCAAATGGGACGCAAATTTTTGCCATCTACTTTCATAAGCGCAACCTTTGTTTTGGAAGTTACTGTTCTTTTACAAATAAAGGCACAATCTGAAACTTCACAACATCGACAAGCCCTTTATCGGTAATTTTCAACTCCGGTATAACCGGAAGCGCTAAAAATGAAAGAGCCATAAAAGGATCTTTTAATTTAGCGCCCAGCTCACGCGCCATACCGATCAGGGAGTTTAGCTGATCACGAACCTCTTTGACAGGTTCATGAGACATTAGACCCGCGATCGGCAGGGGAAGGCCGAGGCTTGTCTTATGCGCACATGCCACGCAGAGTCCCCCGCCCATCTTTACTACGGTTTTAACCGCTTCTTTCATATCTTCATCATTTGTCCCGACAACAATAATGTTATGGGAGTCATGGGCCACGCTGGATGCAACGGCCCCGCATTTTAAGCCAAAACCCCGCACAAAACCCTTCCCGATATTTCCCGAGCCTTTGTGCCGCTCAACCACGGCAATCTTGAGAAGATCGCGGGAAGTATCGGACACGACAAAATCGCTTACCACAGACGCATTTTCAATGCGCTGATGTGTAATGAGCCGGCCGGGTACGATATCAATTATTCTTATCTTTTGTCCATCTGCCGGGATGGAAAAATCGAGCTTTTTAATATCGACATTCATGGACGGCAAGACAGGTATCTGCGCGGGTTTTTCAATTCCAGGTAAAATTTCTCCGTTCTCGGCCGTTAAAACACCCCTGCAATAAACCTGTTTAATGTCTAAACCGGCAAGATCTGAAAGCACAATCATATCCGCCAGCCTGCCCGGAGCAATAGCCCCCACCTCTTTTATGCCAAAATAGTCGGCAGGATTGATCGTCGCCATTTGAACGGCAAGGACAGGATCAAGACCTGAACGGATTGATTCACGCACAATTGAATCTATATCCCCTTGCTTAAGAATGTCATTAGGATGCCGGTCATCGGTGCACCACATCATGCGGCGGGAAGTACGTTCGTTTACAACCGGAAGGAGTTGACTAAGATTTTTTGCGATGGTCCCTTCCCTGATCATGATATGCATCCCTGCCATCAATTTTTCTTTTGCCTCTTGGGCAGTCGTACATTCATGGTCACTTTCAACACCTGCTGCAATATAGGCATAAAGATCCTTTCCGGAAAGTTCAGGCGCATGACCGTCGACCGGTTTTCCGTATTCTTTTGCCAATTCTATCTTCTTTAAAACTTCAGGATTCCCGTGTATTACACCGGGATAATCCATCATTTCAGCCAGAGCCACTATCCTTTCATTGCTCATAAAAGGGAAAAGATCGTCCGCACCGAGCTTTGCGCCGGAAGTCTCCATATCCGTGGCGGGAACGCAAGAAGAAAGCGTAAAATATATGTTTATCGGCTGATGTTTAGCCGATTGCAGCATATATTCGATTCCCGCCGTGCCGAGTACGTTTGCTATTTCATGTGGATCCGCCACAACCGTAGTGGTTCCGCAAGGAAGAACAGCACGGGCAAACTCTGTGATACATGTCATGGCGCTTTCAATATGGACATGGGCGTCTATAAAACCCGGAGCGACAAAACAGCCGCCGATATCCACAACTTTTTTTGCGCTATAGTCGCCGAATCCCGCGATATAACCGCCTGCCACGGCGATATTATCTGAAACGATCTCTCCTGAAAAGACATTGATGATACGGGCATTTTTAAAAAGAAGGTCTGCCTGTTTTTCTCCCCGCGCGACTTTGATTATCGCACTAAAATCCATAAGAAACCTTTCTTGAAAAAATCAGAGACGACTTGTACCAGGAGTTTTGAATATAGTTGGCCGCTATTTAAATTCAGGACAGACAAGGAAAGACCCGGGGGCATGCTCCGGGTCTTTTTTAATATGAAATATTTGCAAAAGGGACCGTTTTACAAAGGTCTTTTTTAAACTTTAACTCACGACCCAGACAGCCATCTCCTTTGCCATATGAACAATTTTATTGCTGACACGGCCCATAAAAAATTCTTCTACTTTCGAAAGTCCCCATCGGCCTACCACAATTGTGCCGTACCCGCCACGTTTAGCTTCTTCAATGATAGCGCCTGCCCGGCTGCTGACTTCCGTTACCAGTCGGGTAGTTACCCTGTCTGAATCAAAGCCCGCGTTTATCAAACTGTTTTTGGCTTCATCAAATACAGGTTTTATGCCGACCTGGCCTTCTCTTATAAACTCCTCCTGTTCCGATGGAGAAAGAGATTTAAGCAGAATGTTAATATCTCTTATCGCATATAATAGCGTCACATCGCTATTTGAGCCTCCCAGCATAGTTCCCACATAATCAACGGCCTTTTTGGAACCTTCCGAAGAATCGAAAGCTAAAAGAATCTTTTGAGGTTCCGGTCTTCCTCCCACCACCCAGAGCGGAACATGGGCAATCTTTTCAATTAATTTATTTGCTACACTGCCAAGCACTATATCTTTCAGTTTGCTAAGCCCTTTCCGCCCCACGACAACAGCGCTATAGCCATTTCTGGATTCGGCGGCAATATCTCTGGCAATGCCGACTTTTAACTTGTGAATATTTACTTTTGCCGACTCTTTCGGCACACCCGTATTAATAAGGATATCATGCGCTTTGGCCATAAATTTTTCAGCCGACTTCATCTGTTGCGTTTCCCAGGCTTTTATGCTTGCCATCCTGCTTCGCCCCATGGGTTTTATCCCCATGTCCCAGAAAGCTTCATCTATTGTTCTGATAACATGAAACAAAACTACCTTTATATCTTTTTGCGCCATAATTTTGCTCACATAACGCACTGCATCGAGTGACTGATCAGACCCATCAACGGCTAATAATATTTTTTTCTGAGTCGTGTTCATTATCACACCTCCCTATCTATTTGACATATAAATGTAATTTAATCTTTTCAAAAGTCACATATCGGCTTTGCACAAAACATTTTAAAAGCTATCATATACTTTGAGTGAAAGCAAATACCATTTATTTGGATTTTGGGCAAAGACGGGGGAAAGGAGATTGAACCTCGGGTAAGTCGCTGGCTTGCCGGAGTGCAGCTAATATCCGGCAGGCCTTCTTTATCCTTTCCTGCAGCCCGCCAGCTTTATGTAGCCTGGTTCTGTCATTGGATTGCCCGGATTACGTAATCTGACAACTCAATTTTCAGCATGTCAGATGGAAGGCAGCTATAACATTCCGGGTGTTTTTTATCTGGTTATATGTCTTCCATGCTTTGTCAGTCGGTTCGACAATCAGCCCTATCCCATGGGCTTCAAGATAATCTTCGGTCTCGGGCGACACGCTCATCAGTCCCGGACTTCCGGTGCCGACCAGCAGAACCTCCGGTCTCTCCTCAAAAACCCCTTTCAGGTCTTCAATATGCAACTGATGTCCCTGTTTCCTCCACCAGTTACCATCAACACGATCGGGATATATGATCACATCAGAGGAGTATCTGTTTCCGTTGATAACGATGCTTCCAAAGTGATAGGAGTTAATCAGCATTTCTCTTGGCCCCCTGTTAATTCCTTTTTTCTTTAATAATTTTATTCCAAATTTTTTCGCAGGGGATCAAGCCGATGTTATCGATGTCGATTGAAAGCTTGTCAGCTTCCGGTTGGTACATTTCAATTTTTTGGTCTATCTGATTGATCAGCTTTTCAATATTCATATTGCTTAAAGTCTCGCAAATTCTCAGGTCATCATCAGCCTGCCGATAAAAAAATTTCAACTCGTCATTACTGTTTTCCATATATTTAATCTTATCATTAAGCCCGCAAATATATGTAAGTAATCTTTGAATCAGTTTTATGTTATAATTAATACGTGGATTGCGGACCGCCTCCTGATAAGAATCTGCGCCATTCCGTTTTTTTTCATTCTTTATTTCTTTTGACAGTTCCATCATCTGTCCTTTAAATTGTTCGCACAATTCTAGTGCCTGCGCCTGCCTTTCAACAAATTTTTCACGAAGTGATAAGATTTCATCTATTTTATCTCTTAATTCAAATTGCTTGTTTTGGCCGGCAAATGCATTGCCCGTATGCAGCAATAAAACAATAAGGAATAATCCCAAAATATTAATTAATTGTTTATGTTGGATCTTTTTTATTATTCCAGCCATTTTATTTTATATGATTATTCTGTTGTCCGGCAATTATTTTTTTCCCTGAACTTTTCCATTTGGGCATGCGTTTTAAACTGGAAAGTTCAAGCTCCCTGCCTGACCATTGAGACAAGTATCTTGCCGTTTCAGGAGAAAGCTCGTTAAGTCCGTTGAGTGAAAGAATATCGCCTTTCCATTGAGACAGATATTTTGCCGCCTCAGGAGAAAGATAAACGAGTCCGTTAAGGGAAAGCCATCTGCCTTGCCATTGCGCCAGGTATTTTGCAGTATCAGGAGAAAGTTTGGCAAGTTTGCCCAAAAAAAGGTCTTTGCCTGTCCATTTAGACAAGCATTTTGCTGCTTCAGGAGAAAGTTCCGTAAGTTTATATTTTCCGTCAAATTTCTCATTACAAATTTCTTGCCAAATTTCACGATTTATTTTGTTTTGTGCCGCAAAATAATTTTTCTGTTTCCCGGACTTATTATATTTGTAATCTATCATCTTCCAAATTGTTTTAATCGGCTGGGGCTTGATATTTTTTGTGCCTAATATGAGTTTGTCGTTATCGTGAATATGCCGCCGGATATAAGTTTCAATACGCCTTGTCAGCTTATCCATGTCCATATCTTTTACGGCGTCAACCATTTTAATATCGATTCCGGTCAGACGATTTATATAGAGCAGTTCTTCACTGCCCAGAACAAGCTGCTCAAAAAGTTGATCAAGTTCTTTAATATAAAGATGGCGACGTTGAATGGAAGAAAGGTTCAGCTTAATCCTTTTCTCTTTTAAAACATCTTGATAGGTGGTCAAGCCCTTGTCGTGAATCACTTCAAAAATTTCATCCTCCAATCCACCTATGCCGTATAGATAATGTTGTTTCAAATCGGCGATAGCTCTTTGCTTGTCGAGCAGACTGTCTCTTAATTCGGCGGCTTCTTTCAGCTTCCGGTCTACAGGGCTTAAAGGAACAGGAGCAGACGCTATTTCCCCGAATTTGGGTTTTGCTATATCCGTGGATTCGGTTCCGGACACTTTAACCTCTTCTTTAATAGAAACTCCCTGTGATTTTTTAAATTCAGGCTCCGGTTTATTATATGCAAGAAAAACAGAGAGCAAAGCTGTCAGCAATAATAAAATGACTGTTCCCCCGGCATAATACGGAAGAATCTTTTTGCCGATCTTTATTCTTTTTTTGAAATATGGGATGTTAAAGCAGTACGCTTCCGAGCCGTCCGCCTCAATCTTATTATCTTCTAACTTATTATCTTCTAAAACATGATCCTTATTTTCCGGGTTTTCATCCTCTTTTTCCTCAATTTCGGATTCTTCGCCATGCTCCTCAATTTTGCCCTCTATCTCTTTATGAGGTCCCTGTTCATTATTTTGCCCCTCTTTTTCAACTGTTTTTACATCCGTCTCTTTATCAATTTCACCGCCGGCAACCTCGAAAAGTTTATCCTGAACCCCCTCTGTTTCATCTTTTTGTGCATCAATTTGACCTTCACCATCAATTTTACCGTCATCAGTAATATCTAACCCGTTGCTATTACCCGCTTCTTCTATATTACCCATAGACGTACTCTCATCCATATTTTTGACAAGTTCGGATATAGAGTCCTGATCTAATTCTTCAAACTCACTATTTTTTGATGAGTCACCGTCTTGAACATCGGTTTTATCAGTATTATTCTCATTCCCCATTTTCGGCCTATTTTAAATGCCTGGATTTTTTTTGCCGTTCAGCAAAATTTCCGGCATGATGTAAGTATTTATACTGCAAACAAAAATCGCATAAATATGCATATGGAAAAAAGAATTATCTATTGGAAAAAACTATTTTTAGTCAAACTATTCAATCATCCGGCTTTCTATAGATTGTCAGATAATAAATTTCACAAGGCCAGAGGGAGGAAGGCGTATTGTAATACTCCGACGACCGATAACGCAGTGAAATTATTTATCTGACAATCTATATATTTATTTATCGGCACATAAATGAATATCTTAAGTATATTATCAGGAAGGCCATATTTTTTCCTTTTCCTTTCTTATTTTCCTTATATCCTTCTTCCAGGCGATATCCTTTCTTTTTTTTCGGCTTTCAAACCGCTTCCTTTCTTTTTTTTCCTCTGTTAAATCGAGTAAATCGAGAAAAAAACTGCCGGGAAGATGCTGTTTTTTATGTTCCGGGAAAGTATCCTGCTTTTTGGGTTTGCCTTCCTGTTTCGGCAGCCGGGGGCCTGTGAAACAATCTTCCGGGATCGATTCGGCGAAATAGATCGAATCGCCCGCCTGATAAAACACTACACCTTTATCAAACGATTTTTCGACAATAACAGTCAGCAGAACCGGTGATTGATCCGTCCGCCTCCCGATTCTTTCAGCAAGTTCAGGACATGATGAAAGAACAACGTGGGGAAAGTCTTTTGAGAATATCCCTTTTTCCTTAACAAACGGATACGCCTTTTTTCTTACACAGGTGTAAAGAAGCTTGGGAAGATTTTTTGGAACCCGATGCTTTGGTAAATTTTCACGAGTTTTTGCCCGGATAAGATTACCTTTAATTTCAACGGGCGGATCAGGCATGGTAAAGATAATTTCATCAATATTTGACCTGCGCACATATCCCCAGCCCTCTTCCTCGCCAACAGCCTTTAAAAACTCCTTGACCTTGACAAATCCGTCCCGGTCCGGGATGAGTCCGAATTCATCAGGCCTTTTTCCTAAAACATAGGATATAAATTTTGACAATCCTGATAGTTGTTTGATTAATTTTTGATGTTTCATGCTTTGTAACCGAATTTATTGTAACCTGATTTGCCATTAAATCCAATAACCGATGCTTGACCTTGCAAATCGCATCTGATATTTTTTAATTTTAATATAATAAATGTCAATCTTTTTCCAAACAATAAGGGGTTTTTTAAAAAATGAATCACGAAAATTCTCACAAGCTTTTTATGCAGGCTTTAGACATTATACCAGGAGGCGTAAACAGTCCCGTGCGCGCATGCAAGTCGGTTGGGACGGAACCGGTTTTTATCGACCATGCTGACGGATGCATGGTTTTTGATTCAGACGGCAACCACTTTATCGACTATGTGGGATCATGGGGTCCTATGATTCTTGGCCATAGACATCCATCAGTTATTGAAGCAATTTCTCTCGCATTGAAGCGGGGCACAAGTTTCGGCGCGCCTACCGATCTTGAAATAAAACTCGCTAAATTAGTTATTGATGCTGTTCCCTCTATTGAGGTTGTCCGCATGGTCAACTCCGGCACTGAGGCGGCGATGAGCGCTATACGGCTTGCAAGGGGATTTACAGGCCGGGATACAATTATCAAATTCGACGGGTGCTATCATGGCCACGCGGATACGCTTCTGGTGGAGGCGGGATCAGGAGTAGCCACATTAGGCATTCCAGGAAGCCCCGGCGTGCCGAAATCCTTTGTGGCGCACACCCTTTCAATTCCGTATAATGATATCGAGTGTGTCAAAACCGTAATGGACAAACAGGGCGATAAGATAGCCTGTATCATCGTTGAACCTGTTGCCGGGAACATGGGTCTGGTGCCGCCTGTGGATGGCTTTCTGGAAACGTTAAGAAAACTCACCGAAAAACACGGCAGCATACTGATATTTGACGAGGTGATGACCGGTTTCAGGGTTGCATACGGCGGCGCACAATCTCTATACGGTATCACACCGGATATTACCTGCCTTGCCAAAATTATCGGGGGCGGGCTGCCCGTGGGAGCCTATGGCGGCAGACGTGAAATCATGGAACATATTGCGCCCCAGGGACCGGTATATCAGGCAGGAACCTTATCGGGAAATCCCCTTGCAATGGCAGCGGGCATTGCAACATTAACACAACTTAAAGCACCCGGTTTCTATGACGCACTCGATGAAAAGGGATATCGCCTTGCCGGCGGCCTTAAAAAAGCTGCTGAAAGATCAGGAATAAAAGTTGCACTCGACAGGGTCGGATCGATGCTCGGCCTCTTTTTCACGGACAAACCCGTTAAAAATTATAATGATGCCAAGACTTCCGATCTGAATCGGTATGCATCCTATTATAAGGGGATGCTTGAAAAAGGGATTTACCTTGCCCCTTCCCAGTTTGAGTCGTTTTTTATATCTGCGGCGCATAATACGGAACATATTGACGCCACGATTCAAACGGCAAAAGAAGTATTCGCCGGATTAAAAAAATAATGACAGGTTAGACATTTTACAAAGCCGTCAAAATTCAACGACATATTTTAATGCCCTGCCGGCCAGAATTTTCGGCAACACAGACGAAACCTGTTCTAATACAATATGGCCTTCAATAAGAAGCTTTACTTCATCTTTATATTTTCTGAGTATAATTAAGGCTTTTTCCATTTGTCTGCGGGTGCACCCGTAAGCGCCGACGACCTTTAACTGGCGGTAGTGAATTTCGTTGATCACAACAGAAGAAACCGAATCTTTATCTGTAAAACCGCTAAATATGCAAAAACAGCCGCCGCTTACAAGATTATCTATGCCTTTTACAAATGTGTCGAGTGAAGGGGCCGCATTTATTACCACGTCAAAATCGGGCACGCTTGCCTTGACTGTGCCTGCTATCCCTGTTCTGTCTTGGAAATTTTCCGTCATGGTCAATCTGGCCTTATTTATATCCGTAATAAAAGGATATGCCCCTTGCGCCTTGACGGCCAGCGCCGCCATCAGGCCGACGGGGCCGGCGCCATAAATAAGAACATTTTCTCCTGCAGAAACATTGGCCATCTCCAGTGCATTTATAGTACACGATAACGGCTCGGCAAGACATGCAACATCTCCTGGCAAATCATCAGGGACAGGGATTAAGCTTGATTTCGGCGCGGCAACATATTCAGCAAGACCGCCGTCTTTGTGAAACCCAAGAATTTTCATCTTGCCGCACAGGTTTTCCCTTCCTGCTTTGCATTGCCTGCAATAACCGCAAGCGCTGCCGGGCCAGACAATAAAAGATTTTTTACCCTCTTCAATAACGCCGCATATTTCATGGCCTAAAACCCGCGGCAAAACAAGATCCCGCTGACCGCTTTTCCACATTTTTGCGTCTGTTCTGCACAGGGAGCAATGGGTAACTTTGACAATAACCTCATCATCGCCGGCCTTTGGAACCGGCCCTTGTTTCAGCTTTAAAGAACCTGTTTTTTCCAATTGCAATAAATTCATAAAAACTTCCCCGCAACTTTTATGTTTCGACATTACCCAAAGCCTGCAACATTGCCGGAAGCGCAACGCTGCTTGCTTCTTTCATAAAATATCCTCTATTGCTGCTTAATGCCAGACTGGTGAACGGATTTTCTTCAATATTTATATCAATGACTGTTCCGCCGTGTTGTTTGACTTCCATAGCCACCTGATTGGGAAGATTTGTTGAGCCTGAGGTTCCAACTATGATCAGCAAATCAGTCAGCACAGCGACCTTTAAAGCGCTGTGATACCGATAATACTTTTCGTTATATGCTTCATCAAACCACAATACATGGGGACGGGAGCGGTTGCCGCAAATCGGGCACCTTAAAAGTTCGCGGTCTTTTTCTGTAAGATCCTCTCCCTTTTCCTTTGCAGTCACACCTTCCGGGACAGGATAAACATTTGAGGAGCATTCATCCGCGCAACGCATAAAAAAAACATTCCCATGAATCTGATATGTTTTTTCTAAACTATTGCCCGCCCTGATATGCAGATTGTCTACATTTTGAGTGATCAGGACAAAACGATTTCCTAATATTTTTTCCATTTCAGCAAGAGCGTAATGGCCGCTGTTCGGTTCAGCTTTTTGGCAAACCCCCATGCGATATAGATACCATTTCCAGACTTCATCCGGTTTTTGCATAAACATTCTGTTTGTCGCCATCTCCTGGGGATGGTATTCCTTTGAGCCTATGGTCCAATATCCTTCCGGACCGCGAAACGTAGGGATATTGCTCTCAGCGGAAATGCCGGCCCCCGTTAAAACAGTGACGGGCCTGGAACTTTGCGCAAATTTTCTTAAAAAATTCATAATCTTCTGATCGATCATTCCCTTATCCCCTCATTAATGCTTAAGTTAATGACATTGAAATACTATTGACAATGCTACGTTTTTTTATTGCAAAATTGCAGGATGAAGTTCATTATCTGCTGATTTCAGGTTTTCCCGATCAGTCATTTTTTAATATCATTAATATTGTAATAAAATTTAAACTTGTTTTATCTTAAAGGTATGGGCAAAAAGTTCAATATATTATTTATTGTTTTGGCTTTTATTGCCGGAAGCGCCGCAGTTTACATATTTTTTTCAGATGTGCCTGAAAAAACATTGACAATAGAACCCTTTGATCAATATATCCGGGTTAAACAAGTTGCGCAAGATTTGAAAAAGTCGATTGTTCATCTATATTTTACCGACAACAACAATTTTTTTTTGATATCGGAAAAAAGGTCTCTTTTACATCCGGATAATTCCGCAGAGTTTGGGAAAATCATATTAGATGCTTTGATAAAAGGACCGCAAAAAGGGCTTGTACGAACAATCCCTGCGGGTACGGCTGTCAGGGCGCTTTATGTTACCAAAGATGGAACCGCTTTTGCGGATTTTACAGAGGCTGTAAAGGAACGGCATCCCGGTGGAATCGAGTCGGAACGTATTACAATATATTCAATAGTTAATTCATTGGTGTTAAATATTCCCGACATAGATTCTGTAAAAATATTGATAGAGGGGTGCGAAACAACGACATTAGCCGGCCATATTGATTTGCGTTCTCCTTTTAAGGCCAACATGCTTTTGGTGCGATGAAAAAGAATAACAGAATAAACAAGATACGAAATATCGGTATTATTGCACACATTGATGCCGGAAAGACAACGGTAACAGAACGGATACTATACTATACCGGCCGTTCATATAAAATAGGTGAAGTTCATAACGGTGAAGCCATAATGGACTGGATGCCTGATGAGCAGAAACGGGGAATTACGATTACCTCTGCCGTTACCAGCTGCCTATGGAAAAATTCCGAGATACAAATTATAGATACGCCTGGCCATGTAGATTTTACAATTGAAGTGGAGCGTTCGCTGAGGGTTCTTGACGGTGCGGTGGGTGTTTTTTGCGCGGTCGGCGGTGTGGAGCCCCAGTCGGAGACCGTATGGCGTCAGGGCAACAAATATTTTGTCCCTAAAATTGCTTTTATAAACAAAATGGACAGGGTCGGCGCAAATTTTTTTGGCGCAGTTAAAATGATGCAAGAGCGGCTCAACGCCAATCCTCTTATTTTGCAATTACCAGTCGGCGCTGAAGATACTTTTTCAGGCGTCATCGACCTGATTAATATGAAACAGATTGTCTGGGATGATGATACTCTGGGCGCAAAATATACGGCTGAAGATATATCACAGGAATATCGTGAAAAGGCGGAGGAATATCGTGAAAAACTTGTTGAAACCGTAGCCGAACTTGATGATGAAATCATGGAGTCCTATTTATCAGAAGAGCCGATTGTAAATGAAAGACTGGTCGCAGCTATCAGGAGAGCGACTATCGGCTTAAAGATAGTTCCTGTTTTATGCGGATCCGCCCTGAAAAACAAGGGGATACAACATCTTCTTGATGCTATTGTCCATTTTCTTCCGAGTCCCGCCGATGTCCCTCCGATTAAGGGGGTGCATCCTGAAACAGGTGAAACGATAGAATGTGCGGCTACTGACGATGCCCCCCTTGCAGCGCTTATTTTTAAGGTTTTCATGATGGAGGGGCGGAAACTTTCCTTTGTTCGTATTTACAGTGGAAAAATGAAAACCGGGCTGGATGTATACAATTCTTCTCGCAAAAGAATGGAGAAGCTTTCAAGAATATTAAGGATGCATGCCAATAAAAAAGAGCGTATAGATGAGGCCGGTGCGGGAAGTATTGTGGGTGTTGTCGGTTTAAAGGAATCTACTACGGGAGAGACACTCTGTTCCAGTGATCACACAGTCTTGCTGGAAAAGATAGAATTTTATGAGCCTGTTATTTCAGTTGCTGTTGAGCCTAAAACTCATGCTGATCAGGAAAAACTTGACATGGTTCTTGAAAAATTTTTAGCAGAAGATCCTACAATAAAGGTCCGGAAGGATGAAGATACCGGGCAGACAATTTTGTCCGGCATGGGAGAGCTTCACCTTGAAATTATTATAAGCCGTATGTTACGTGAATTTAGTACAAACGTAAATGTCGGGAAACCACAGGTCGTATGCAGAGAGACAATCAGCCGTGAAGTTGAGGCCTCAGCGATGTTTGACAAGGAGATCGCGGGGCAGCATCATTTTGGAGGGGTCGACTTAAAGATAAGGCCTCTTGTCAGAGGTTCAGGCAATAAATTTTGCTCAAAAATTTCAAATGAAATTATCCCCGATATTTTTGTGCCTGCTATTGAAAATGGTGTTATGAAGTCTTTAGAAAGCGGATCGTTAATGGGCTATCCTGTAGTTGATGTTGAAGCTGTTTTGATCGGCGGATCGTATAAGGAGTCTTTGGGTTCGGAATTGGCGTATAGGGTCAGCGCCTCCATGTCGTGTAACAAGGCTCTTAACAATGGAGGCCCTTTCCTGCTTTATCCTATCATGAACATTGAAGTGTTTGTGCCGGAATCATTCATGGGAGATGTGATAGGAGACCTTAGTTCAAGGGGCGGAAAGATTGAATCTGTTGAGTCGAGAACGAAAGGATTTGATTCCGCATTTGATTCCGCATTTAATGCGGGTTTACAAGTGATAAGAGCGACTGTTCCGCTTTCACATATGTTCGGATATTCAACTTCTTTAAGGTCCGCCACCAAGGGGAGGGGAACCTTTACCATGCAATTTTCCCGTTTTGACAGCATTTGAAAATATAGAACCGGTTTTAAAGTCATCCTTATGGCAAATTTCGAATATGGGATGGTTATATCAGAAAATAAACAAAAATGGATGATATTTTAACTAATATATCAAATATTAACTATAGATTGGAAATAAAGGGGAATAATAGGCAATAAATTGGTTTGGCATTTTTAATTTATACTGATATCCTCCATTGTTTTTAGGAAACCAATATAGTTTTATCTAAAATTGTATTTGATAGTGTTTGAGGATAAGAATTTTTTGA
Organism: Deltaproteobacteria bacterium; assembly: GCA_030596405.1. Taxonomy (GTDB): domain Bacteria; phylum Desulfobacterota; class Desulfobacteria; order Desulfobacterales; family JAUVKB01; genus JAUVKB01. The sequence continues at coordinate 963 of JAUVKB010000033.1, read as the reverse complement.
ACAATTCTCAAAGGTTTTTATTAGAGCCAGCGTAGCTCAGCTGGCAGAGCTACTGATTTGTAATCAGTGGGTCGGGGGTTCGAGTCCCTCCGCTGGCTCCAATTTTTGTTTATCGATTTTGTAGTTCAGAAGGCAGGGTATTTTTGCTTTGAGTTCTGTAATCAAAATGGTGGGGTTCCCGAGTGGCCAAAGGGAACAGACTGTAAATCTGTCGGCGAAGCCTTCGGAGGTTCAAATCCTCCCCCCACCACCATCCACATAGTGAGTTTAATGTAGGAGATGCCTGTCTTTATTTTTAACGGGGTCGAATATGAACTATGAACTACATGGATTTCTGCTATAGTCCTGTTTATGCGTTTTTATGCGCCATTTAGGCACTGGAACCCGCGACTACTTGTTTTTGCAACATGCTTTTGTAATATGTGTCAAAGTTTAAAAGGCAGTAAAATAATTTCATTATAATTTGAGTTTTATTTTTGATGCCACTTGAAACTGTTTATAGGGGATTGAAATTGAGCGGGAGTAGCTCAGTTGGTAGAGCTTCAGCCTTCCAAGCTGGATGTCGCGAGTTCGAGTCTCGTCTCCCGCTCCATGCTGATGGCATTTCTGGAGGCACTGAAGATATTTGCCGGAAAACCGGCTGAATTTATTAAAAATGCTGCCCACGTAGCTCAGTCGGTAGAGCGCTTCCTTGGTAAGGAAGAGGTTCACCGGTTCGATTCCGGTCGGGGGCTCCATCTTTAAAAATATAGTTAGTTTTAGGTCTTAGAATGATCGACATATATGGGTTTGTTTTGAGGCAATTAAAACAATTAAATTGTTTGTAAAAACAAAAAGCAGGGGAGAGCAAGGATATGGCAAAGAAGAAGTTTGAGCGAACCAAGCCGCATGTGAATGTAGGAACAATTGGTCACATAGATCATGGTAAGACGACGTTAACGGCGGCGATAACCAAGCATTCTG
>JAUVKB010000014.1 GCA_030596405.1 Deltaproteobacteria bacterium | reverse complement strand
GAAGGGCATCAATGGTCTCCTTTCTTTCAGAAGATTTTAAGAGAAAACGGCTTGTTTCATTTGTGATAAACCCTATGGCGTAATCTTTATTGTTACTTTGCAATACAGCCAGTACCAAGCCAATACCGATGCCGTATTGGTCAAGCCCTGCCTTATCAATAATGATCTGAACCTCTTTTTTATAGCCGCCAAAGATATCAACATTTGCAACACCGGTAGTCTTGATAAATTCATGCTTCAGATCATTTTCCGCAAGTTGACGGATTTCCGTCTAAGGGATGGTGTCGGAGCTGACACCAATAACCAATACCGGCGCTGTAGCCGCTGATATTTTATTAATCCGGGGCTCTCTGATGTCTCCTGGCAGGGATGAACGGATTTTGTTTATGGAATTTGTGACATCACTTGCCGCCATATCAAGATCCTTGCTATATTCAAATTCAGCTCTGATAACAGCCACTTCATCTATGACTGTTGAATAAACCCTACGGATCAAACCAAGGGTGTACAATTCCTCCTCTACAGGGACGGCAACGTTTGCTGCCAGTGTCTTTGCCGAACTTCCGGGCTGGACAATCACTACTGCAATTTCAGGGTAATTGGACTCGGGAAAGAGTTTTCTATCCACTTTTTTATAACCAGCAATACCCATAAATACAAAAAGGGCCAGAAATGACCAAATAAAATAAGGACGCTGTAAGAGATGTTCAAGCCAGTTGCTATTCATGTTGATCTCCCTGTTGAATCCGTACTTTGCCAAACGTCTGCAGTTGACTCAGTTTTGCCTCAGAACCAACTGCCACGGGAAAAGCGGGACAAGGATCAACCATGGCGTACTTTTTGTTTTGGGCTGTTATGGTCACATGAACCGGTCTGAAATAATTGTTCTCATACACCATAATTTGTATTCCGTTTTTTTCATGTAGTAAAGCATTAACCGGAACGGTGCAACCGGAACCTGTAAAAGTCACTACGTTAATAGTGAGATAGCTGTTGTTTGGTCTGGCAAGATGTGTAGTGACTAAGACCTCTGCTACGGAGAGACCGTTTTTTGCATCACTGTATAGTTTCGCTATCCGGCCTATTGTTCTGTCCTGAAAAATAACATCCTGACCGGCAACGATGTCCGGGTGTCTGGGCACAAAGCTAAAAATGAGTTTTTGGGCAGAGGAATTGATGGAAACCAGTGGCCGTCCCGGAGTGGCAAGAGAGCCGTTTTGAAAATAGATAGTACCGACAGTCCCGTCAAAAGGCGCCGTGATGGTGAGATAGGAAAGCTGCGCCTGTGCGGCGGCAATCTTTTGCCGGGTTGTTTCAAGGGCTGCCTGTTTATGAAAATATTGTACTTCAGAAGCATCTAATTTTTCCCTTGCAAGTCCGCCTGCCTCAAAAATAGCCTTGTTACGAGCATGGAAACTCCCGGCATATTTCATTTCTTTTATTTGAGCATTTCGGGTTGCGTTAAGAGCCTGGATGGTTGAGGTAATTTCACGATCATCAATCCGAACCAGGATATCCCCTTTTTTTATTAGTTGATTTTCCGAAACCAGGACCTCTTTTATCAGGCCACTAAGTTTTGAAGAAAGTCCGGCAACCTCCTTTGCGACAAGTTGCGCTAAAAATGGACGGATTTGCTGTAGTCGCTGTTCCTTTGGAGAAACGATTTTTACCGTATAGGTCATAGGGCTTGGAACAGGGGTGTTTTTTATACTCTGTTTTCGTTTTTTAAGAAGGATGACGGCACTGCCAATAAGCGTAATAATCAGCAGAATTGCAATAATTTTTTTCATTTGTTTTCTCCATTCTCAACCAGGTAATCAAGGTAGAATTGGGCATTCTGGTATGTATATCCGGCATTGACAAAACGACTTAAAGCTTGTTGATTACGGGCCCTGGCATAGAGCAGGTCATTAATGCTTATGGCTCCTTTGTCAAACCGAACCTGCTCAATAATTTCCATTTCGCGAGTCATTGAAAGCTCAACTTCGGCTGAATAGTATCTGCGTATAGCTGTTTCAATTTCAGTATTGGCTTCGATCAGGGATTTTTTTATGTTAAGCTCTGTATTCAGTTTTTCCAAACAGCTCTGTTGTTTGCGAATAATAGCGTTCTGATTTTTTGATTTTTTATTACCAAAATCAAAAATATTCCATTTCAGGTTAACACCAGCCTGCCACACCTCCTGGTTATTCCAGTCACCGCTGTTCCGGTTGGAGGAATCATTGGCACCAAAGTTTTGGCCGTAAAAGGCGTTAAACGCAATCTGTGGAAAATAAACAGCGTTACTTTTCCGCACAAGTTTTTCATTTTTTTCCACAGTTAACTTTTTTGACCGGTATCGTTCAAGATTCTTTATTTCACAGGAATAATCGCTTTCTCCATGAACTGCTACATTTATAGCAATATTTTCGAGGACGGGGATTGCGTCGATATTTAATAAACCGGCAAGGGTTGCCTTAACAATTTTAATATCGCCATAAATCAGGTTTGCTTGCGCTTTGGCATTTTCAAGTTCGGCGGCTGCCTTTAGTTGTTCAACCCGGGCCCTTTTTCCAAGCGCAACCTCTTGAGAAATAACATCATAAAACCCTTGCAAGGCCTCGATGTAAGACTGTTGAGCTTCTTTTTGAGCCTTAAGGGCAAGGATATTAACATAGAGTGTTTTTACATTGTAAATCAATTCTTCGCGACTCAATTTAGTCACCGCCCGGGTTATCTCTTTTTGCAAGGCTGCAATCTCTACTGAACGTTTCTGGGCAAAACCGGTAAAAATTGGTATTTCGTACATAATGCCAGTAACAAAAAGATCCTTTGTTGTGGGAACCGCATATGGATCATCCATCATTGATGCCGGGGTCAGCGGAGCCAGAGTGCGTGGCAGATTAAAATGGTTATAAGAGGCCACCAGATCGATCTTGCCAAAATTTTGTGATTTTTTTTCAGTAAGATCATTTTCACTGAGTTCCCGGTTCATCTGCTGCTTCTGCAGATTCGGATTGTTGGTCAGAGCAAGGTGGACAGCTTCTTTTAAGGTAAAGGCACTGGTCCCCCCTGGCAAAAAAACAACAATGGTCTGAATCAGAAGGATAAGTTTAAATATTTTTTGTACCATGTTATCTCCTTGCTACCTCCTAATTTTGGTTATGATCCCTTATGCTTCTACTTTTTCAAACTCATCCTTATCAACAAGTTCGTCACTTATCAAATATAGTACAGAAAAAAATTGATCTATATCAAAAAAAGATTATTTTGGGATCAGAAACAGTTTTGCGGGCAGTGTTATTGAGCGTAGGAATAAACAACTTCAAAAAAACAAAACTTCAGCCAATATGGATCCCTCCCTGTTACCCACATTCTGAGACCTTTGATGTTGTTTTAACTCTCTTCTGGTGCAAGAGAATTTGGTAATCACATAAGGATTAACCCTATTTAGTGTCCATCCAGAAATGAGATAGTTTGTTCAATTTCAAGGAAGGCGAAAATTTTAACCGGAGGAATATATTGAATATTTCGAGGATTAAAATTTGAGCCTGACTCAGAAACTGGACAAAATAGCCATTTCTGGATAGACACTATTTAAGTCCCGGAAATAGTGAAGGCTTCCATTCTTTCCATACATTACCGACCAGTTTCGGCCCGGGTTTGAGTGTCGTCTTACCTGGTTTCCATTCTAAAGCTTTAAATATCATATTTTTCACGAAGTATTCCGGAGAGATTTTGCACAATAGAAAAAGCTTTTTACGAGTTCACCAAAATCCAACTTGACAATCATATCGTTTTACAATATGAACGATACGTCATATTATGAAATATGACGTCAGTGCTGTAAAAAATAGTAACACTTGGCCAAACGGAGGCTGAAATAATGAAAGTAGAAAAACTTTCACGGCGGGAAAGAGAAAAACTCAGGCAGCGTGAGGAGATGCTCGCAGCCGCTATCGAACTTTTTTCGGAAAAAGGGTATCATAACGTCTCCATGCACGAAATTGCCAAAAAAGCCGAATTTGCCATTGGAACAATTTATAAGTTTTTTAAAAATAAGGAGGACCTTTATAAATCGCTTATTGTTGAACAGGCCGACATGTTTCATGAGGCTCTCACAAAAGCCATAGAAGAAACTGATGATGAAATCGAAAAATTACGAAATTACGTGAAGACTAAAAGCGCGGTTTTTAAAGACAACATCTCTGTCATCCGTCTTTATTTCGCTGAAACACGGGGTGCTAGCTTCAATATAAAAGCAGGCCTTGATTGCGAAATCCGGGAACGATATGGCAAATTTATGCATACTCTTGCCTTGATATTTGAAAGCGGAATAAAAAACAAGCGGTTTCGGAAAATCGGCAGGCCGTATGACCTGGCAGTTGCCCTTGATAACGTTTGCAACGGTTTTCTTTTTCTCTGGCTTGAGGCGCCTGAACAAAATCCTTATCCTAAAAATCCGGATGTCATTTTAAATATTTTTTTTAAAGGGCTGATTGGCCCATAATTATTAATAATACTTTAAGCATTCAATTCACATATATCATAATCTTAAATGCGTAGAGGATAAATATGCATCTAAATTTTAAAATTTATAAAATTATTCGATGGATTGTAATTATGAAGGTATTGTCAACCGTTCTTTTCACGGTTGGCTGCAACCGTCAGGAAAAATTGCCGCCACCATCCCCTGTACCGGAAGTGGGTACTGTTATGATTCAATCAAGCAAAATTGTTTTGACCACTGAGCTGCCGGGCCGTATTTCAGCTTTCAGAATCGCTGATATTCGTCCACAGATTAGCGGTCTGATACAGAAACGACTGTTTACGTAAGGCGCTAATGTAAAGGCCGGTCAGGCGCTTTATCAGATTGACCCGGCTTTTTTTCAGGCAGCGTTCGATAGTGCACAGGCCGCCCTTGACAAGGCTGAAGCGAATTTGCCAGCAGTTAAGCTTAAGACGGAACGGTTAAAGGAGTTACTCGCGGACAAGGCTGTTAGCCAGCAGAACTACGACGATACTGCTGCCAGCCTGAAACAGACCCAGGCTGAAATTAAATATTGGAAAGCTGCTGTGGATACGGCCCGAATTAATCTGGGTTACTGTCGAATCACAGCGCCAATTTCCGGTCATATCGGAAAATCAAATATTACAGAAGGTGCCATAATTACCGCCTACCAGCCTGTAGCCCTTGCAACAATTCAGCAACTGGATATCATTTATGTGGATATACCCCAATCCAGTACAGAATTACTGCTTTTAAAACAACGGCTGAAGACAGGTATTAATCACTATGATACAAAGCAAAACAATGTCAGGCTTATTCTGGATAACGGCAGTGCCTATCCCCTGGAAGGGAAATTTCAGTTTCGCGATGTTACAATTGATCCGACAACAGGGTCAGTAATTTTACGGGCTATTTTTCCTAACCCGGAAAGCATTCTCCTACCCGGAATGTTTGTAAAAGCGATTATTATAGAAGGTGTCAGCGAACAGGCCATTCTTGTTCCCCAGCAGGGGGTGTCGCGTGACCGCAAGGGAAATCCATTTTCACTGATAGTGAATACCGCAGGTAAGGTTGAACAGCAAATGCTCACACTCGACAAGGCTATTGGTAACCAATGGCTTGTATCGTCAGGTCTATCTTCGGGCGATCAGGTAATCGTAGAGGGACTGCAGAAAGTGCGGCCGGGTGCGGCTGTAAAGGCTGTATTATTAGAAAAGAATAAAACCGGACCCGGTTCAGATTCAGGGGATGGTGTTCAGCCGCAAAAGCATAAAGGCGGAGGTGCCTGATGTTATCAAGATTTTTTCTGGACCGACCAGTTTTTGCCTGGGTTATTGCTATTGTCATGATGGTTGCAGGAGGACTGGCTATATATAATCTGCCAATATCGCAGTATCCTCCTATTGCACCGCCTTCAATTGCTATTGATACTTTTTATCCCGGCGCATCTTCGGAAACTGTTGAAAACACAGTGACCCAGATTATCGAACAAAAGATGACAGGCCTGGACGATATGCTCTACCTTTCCGGCAGCAGTTTTTCATCCGGCGCCTCTAACCTCGAATTGACTTTTGCCCCCGGAACAGACCCTGACCTTGCATGGGCCAAGGTGCAAAACAAACTCCAGCTCGCCATGGCTAATCTGCCGGATGTGGTTCAGCGTCAGGGAGTCAAGGTTAGCAAATCAACTAAAAACTACCTGATGTTAGTCGGGTTAATATCAGAAGACGGCAGCATGGACAGTTCTGACCTGAAAGATTATATCCAATCCAATATAGAAAAGGTACTGGCGCGTGTGCCTGGCGTTGGTGAAGTATCAACCTTTGGCTCCCAGTATTCCATGCGGATCTGGCTTAACCCAGACAAAATGATAAAATACCGCTTGACTGTTGAAGACGTCATTATGGCTCTTAGGAATTATAATGTTGAAATTTCTGCCGGTCAGTTCGGTGGAGCGCCGGCTGTAAAAGGGCAGGCTATGAATGCCTCTATTATCGTTCAGCATTTACTCAAAACACCGGAGGAGTTTGCCGCTATTCCCATCCGCACCAATCAGGACGGTTCCGTCGTTCGCATCATGGATGTAGGACGAACGGAACTGGCTTCTGAACGGGCTGATGTCATAACCGCATACAACGGAAATCCGGGAGGTTTTATGACCATCCGTAAAGCTGCCGGTGCCAACGCGCTGGATACAGCTGATGCCGTTATGGAAAAATTAAAAGAGATGAGCCGATTTTTTCCACACGGGGTGAAAGCGGTTTATCCATATGACACCACACCTTTTACCAGAGTAGCCATCAAGGAGGTGATTAAAACACTTATAGAAGCGATACTGCTGGTTTTTATAATTATGTATCTTTTTATGGGTAATGTTAGGGCTACCCTGATACCGACCATAGCAGTACCTGTTGTAATTCTGGGGACATTCGGTGTAATAAGTCTATTCGGGTTCTCTATCAATATGCTGACCATGTTCGCCATGGTGCTGGCTATCGGTCTTCTTGTGGACGACGCTATAGTAGTAGTGGAAAACGTGGAACGGATAATGAGAGAGGAGGGTCTTTCGCCAAGGGATGCCACAGCCAAATCCATGGATGAGATTACCAGCGCCCTGATCGGTATCGGACTGGTACTTTCGGCCGTGTTTGGCCCTATGGCATTTTTTGGCGGTTCAACCGGTGTTATCTACCGCCAGTTTTCCGTGACTATTGCTTCTGCCATGATTCTTTCAGTTTTTGTGGCCCTGATTCTAACCCCTGTTCTTTGCGTATCGCTTCTCAAACCTGTGACAGCCGGTCATGAACCTGCGGATAATGCTATTTTTTTTCTGCGTCCTTTTTTCAGATGGTTTGATCGTATTTTTTTTCGCGCACGCGATTTTTACTTAAAACTGGTTAATCGAATTCTTTCAAAAAAATTGCGATATCTGTTTGTGTTTCTTCTGATTGTTGTAGCCATGGGATATTTGTTTCAGCGTATGCCTACCTCTTATCTCCCTGATGAAGACCAGGGGATTTTGATGGTTCAGGCCATGCTTCCGTCAGGTTCAACTCTGGAGCAGTCCGAAGATATCATTGATAATATCTGTAATTATTTTCTGACACAGGAAAAAGATGCTGTAAAATCATTCACTTCGGTTGCAGGAGTATGCTTTTCCGGCCAGTCTCAAAATGTTGCTATGGGATTTGTGATGCTTAAAGACTGGAAACTTCGCGAACGGCCTGATTTAAAGGCAGGAGCAGTTGCAGGCAGAGCCATGAAGGCATTTTCGGAAATCCGAAATGCAATGGTGTTTGTTTTTCCTCCACCAGCGGTCATGGAGCTGGGCCAGGCCAAGGGGTTTGATTTTCAACTTCAGGATCGCGGTGGTCTGGGGCATGAAAAACTGATGGAAATAAGAAATCAGCTTTTGGGTATGGCCGCGCAGGACCCCCGGATTATTAGAGTCCGGCCGAACGGCATGGAAGACGTGCCGGAGTATAAGATTGATGTGGACTGGGACAAAGCCGGCGCCATGGGTGTTCCAATAGCTTCTATCAACAATACCATTATGGCTGCCTATGGTGGCACATATGTTAACAATTTTATCCAGGCAGGACGGGTCAAACGTGTATTTGTGCAGGCAGATGCTCCCTATCGCATGCTGCCAGAGGATTTGAAAAAACTCTATGTACGCAATACAGAAAATAAAATGGTTCCTTTCTCATCATTCACCTCCGGTCACTGGATATATGGCCCTTCCAGGCTGGAGAGGTATAATGGCTTTCCCTCTATGAACATCTGGGGTGAACCTGCACCAGGGAAAAGTTCCGGCGATGCGATGCATGCCATAGAAGAAATTGTCTCGAAACTGCCGCCTGGAATCGGTTATGACTGGACAGGGCTTTCCTATCAGGAACGAATGGCCGGATCACAGGCACCGCTCCTTTATGCGTTTTCCATTCTTGTAATTTTTTTGTGTCTTGCCGCCCTGTATGAGAGCTGGCCCATTCCTATTGTGATTCTTCTAACCATGCCCCTTGGGGCTATAGGCGGTGTTATTGCTTCTTCCATGCGAGGCCTTCCAAATGATGTTTATTTCCAGATCGGGATGTTAACCACCGTGGGCTTGACCACAAAAAATGCTATCCTGATTATCCAGTTTGCAAGGGCCAGGGTTGATGATGGTATGGAAGTCGTCGAGGCAACACTTGAAGGCGCAAAATTGAGGATGCGGCCGATCATTATGACCTCGCTGGCTTTCGGGTTTGGTGTTTTGCCGCTTGCCCTTGCAACCGGTGCAGGAGCAGGTGCGCAAAAGGCTATCGGCACTGGGGTATTAGGCGGAATGATCAGCGCCACTCTGCTGGTGACTTTATTTGCACCTCTTTTTTATGTAATAATTTACAGGGCTATTGGCAAACACAGAAAACGTGTAACAATAAAGCAGATTGATGAAAACCCATCAAGAGATCAATGATATGAATAAGCATATATTTTTTTTACTGACCGGTATTATTTTTTTTACAGGCAGTTGTACCATGGCTCCGAAATACATAAAGCCCGATACTCCTGTCCCGGCCCAATGGCCGGCAGGCACTACCCATAATAAAAATAAAAGCGACACCACTGCGCCTGCTGTTGCGGAATTGAAGTGGGAAATATTTTTTACAGACCAGAAGCTTCAAAAAATTATAAAGTCTGCATTAAATAATAACCTTGATCTGCGGCTTGCAGCTTTGAATGTGGAAAGGATGAGGGCATTATACGGCATTAAACGGGCTGAAATCCTGCCTGTTGTTAATGCAACGGGCAGCGGAAGCAAACAGCGCGTGCCCGCCAGCCTTTCAACTACCGGGGAATCAATGACAGAAGAACAATATGGTGTCAATCTGGGCACTGCTGCCTGGGAGATCGATTTTTTCGGCCGTATCCGCAGCCTGAAAAAACAAGCATTGGAAGAATACCTGGCTACGGATGAGGCCCGCCGCAGCGCGCAGATTACTATAATATCCGAGATTGCCAGGGTATATCTGACCCTTGCTGCGGATCTGGAAAATCTCCAACTGGCCAGGTCTACCCTTGAAAGCCAGCAGGCGACTTACGATTTGATTCAAAAACACTATAAGGTTGGAATTGCGACCGAACTAGATCTGCGCCGGGCGCAAATACCGGTTGAGTCGGCCAGGGGAAGCGCTGCCAATTTTACGCAGCTTGCGGCACAGGACAAAAACGCACTGAACCTTCTGGCCGGTTTTTCTGTATCGGAAAATCTCCTGCCCACGGATCTTTCAAACATAAACCCTCTTAAAAATATTTCATCCGGCCTGTCATCCAAAGTGCTTTTGAACCGCCCTGATATTATGACGGCTGAACATCGACTCAAGGGCGCATACGCATTTATCGGCGCGGCCAGGGCTGCCTTTTTTCCCAGCATTTCTTTGACTACCTCTATAGGTACTGCGAGCAATGAACTGTCCGGCCTGTTTGATTCCGGCTCAGGTATCTGGAATTTTGCGCCAAAAATAACCCTGCCAATTTTTGATGCTCGTACATGGGCCGCATTTCGGGTCAGCAAAGCCAATCAGAAAATTGCCCTTACTACCTATGAAAAGGCTGTTCAATCAGCCTTTCGGGAGGTAGCTGATGCACTTGCCGTACAGAGTACAATAAATCAGCAGGTATCTGCGCAGCAATCTCTGGTCAACGCGGTTAAAGAAACATATCGTCTTTCAAACAAACGCTATATCAAAGGAATTGACAGCTATCTGGGTGTTCTTGACGCGCAACGGTCTCTTTTTGCGGCTGAACAGGGACTTATTACGCTCCGGTTGGCTAAACTTGCCAATCAGGTTAGACTTTATGCGGTATTGGGCGGAGGCACTGCTTAAATAACGTATTTAAAAAGCAGGCAAGGAAAACAGATGATTATTGAAGCAAACGGCAGGATAAATGATTTTTTAACAGTTGCGGGAACAATTATGTATCCGGCATATATAATAAAAGGCTCAAAAACATCATTAATGATTGATGCAGGGATAAATATGTTTGGCCCCCTTTATTTAAAAGCAATCAAAAAAATAGTCGGGAATGAAGCGAAGCTTGATTTACTGTTTGTTACCCACTCTCACTATGATCATGTTGGTGCTGTGCCTTACCTGAAACGCCAGATTCCAGGAATGATGTTTGGCGGTGTCAAGAAAGTAGGCGATCTTTTAGGAAAAGATAAAGTAATTAAAAGAATGAATACTCTGAGTGAATTTCAGAGAGAAACGTATAAAGAAATTGTTGGTGATGCTGATGTGCGAATAGAATCCGTTAAGCTTGATTTAGAATTAAAAGAAGGTGACATCGTTGATCTCGGAGGTATTACATGCAAAGTTTATGAAACCAATGGGCATACAAACGACTCTCTGTCATTTTTTCTTCCTGAAGATGGTATCCTATTTACAGGTGAGGCCTTGGGCTTACCGAATATTGAAAACATGGATAAACCCCATGTGGTTTTTTTATCATCAAGCCTGGATTATTTAAATTCAATAAAAAAACTTAAAGCGCTGAACCCGAAAGTATTATGCTTCGGACACGGCTGGATACTTACCGGCGATGATGTACCGGCCTTTTTTGAGAAAGCAACCAATTATACATATGAATATATTGATCTTATTAAAACCTATTTGGGAAAAGTCGATAATGATGTTAAAAAAGCAATAGAAATAATGGGCAAAAAAGAATATTATGATACCGGCGATATAACTCAAGAACGAAATGCGTATATGACGAACCTTTCTGCCCAGGTTAAGCTGGTTGCAGAAATGACGGGACAAAAATCGGTGTAGTAAAAATTGCGGCTTATTTTGACATAGACGTATAATCATTCGTTCATTGTTTTTTGAACTAATCCTGAAGATTATACTTGGCCCGAAGTATTCCGGAGAGATTTTGCACAATAGAGAAAGCTTTTTCCACGGTTTTTTCCTTATCGGGATTAACAAGACAGCAGGTGGCCGGCGAAAGCATACTCCTTTGCAGCATATGGGGAATATCAATACCCTTTTTTGCCAGAATTTGCCATACATTTTCAAGTTGAGCTGTTAATGAATTCATATTCTCTTTTTCAAAGGCTTCAAAACCTGTGGGAACTATCCCCCAGACAATGACACCGCCGTTATCAAGAAACCGTTTTATTGAGGGGGCATAGGATGAAAAAATTTCCGCGTTTGTATAAATATCAAGAGAAAGAATATCAAGATTTAACCCCAGTAAAAAATCCCAATCCGGGTTGCCGCATAGATGTATGCCGCGCGGTGAATCAATCATTGAAAAAAACATATCAAGGTCGCCCTTTGCTTGAAGCTCATTATAACCTGCCATGGAAGAAAAAAGATACTGCAGTCCGGGCTCGTCCACAAACATAAACGCATTCTGATTTAGAGCTTTCAGCCTGTCCAGTTGCACATTAATTCTTTTAGCCATGAATTCGAACATAAAAGGACGCACTGTGTCATCAAAAAGAATCGGGCGTTTATCCTGGTCTAAAACATTAAAACCAAAACTGATCGGCCCCTCAAGCTGTCCCCGGATGGCTGGCCTGTCGGACAGATCCATTTCAAGGAAACGATGATAAACAACCGAATAGTCACGGCTTATATCAAAATAAGATGGCTCATCAAAATGATCGAGAGCATCTTCCAGTTCCAGAATAAATTTATCCATGGAAAATTTTAAGGTTCGCTTATCCATGTCCAGAAGGATGCCCGGAAAGTGTTCAGCTGCCTGGACATACATATCTTCGTAATAGCTGTAGTTAGGCAACTGGGGCCAGAATGGGACATCCACAGACAGGGCCAGCTCAAGCGCACGCTCCGCATCCGTATGCGGCATGACTGCCATAGCTGTTGTTAAAAGATTTCCAGGAATTGTCATTTCCTATCTCCTTATCTTTTGTTGACTGACTGCCGGATTTTTTTCCCTGCATAAACTCCGCGTGATATTCTTTTTATTATTCCTTTGCCATGTGCCCTGGAGATAATATAGCGAATCTTTGCATCAGGTATTTTTGTTTTCACCTTTATCGCCGGAATCCCGATACCTTTTTTTGACTTGCTAATAATATCAAGTACAAATGTTTTGTCATCTTTAAGAGGCTTTTTTTCCCCGAAATCGATATGATCCTCCATTTCGATACCAAACACATCTCCAAGATCAGAATCCGCAATAACCCCCCTGTCCTTTTTCTTTTCAGCTTTTTTCAGAAGTTTGCCTGAGCTTTCCATCATTGCTTCAGCAACAAGATCATCCATCTTCACCTTCCTGAGTTTAAAAAACAGGGATGGATCTTTATCAAGCCTTGCTCCGATACCGTAAAGCGTCGCGGCAACATGCTTGCACATATTAGCCCAGTCAGGGCAGCTGCAATTCAGATGGATTTCATCCGGAGACGGGAAAAGACCCTTTCCCCTGGCTGTAAATATTTCTGAAAGCACTTTCGGAAACCTGCCAGCAAGAAGATCCTGAAGTGAATGGAGCGTGTCGGCGCAAGCGGTCTTTATCTGTTTCCAGGACTTTTTATCAAGTGCGTCAATCCTAAGGGTCACAGAATACGGGGTTGAGCGTGAACCCTGCACCAGAGCATTAACCATGCCCGGTTTAATCTGAAGATCCAGAACAGCCCTGTGGCGCACATAACTGCGCCCCCTGCCAATCCTGTTTGCGTAATCAGCATATTTTTCAAGATTGTTGTTCCAGGCTTTGCCCCACCATGTTTTTGCAATTGTTTGGCCTTCAATAACAACAGGTTTAATACCAGGATTTTTCTTTTTTAGCTGCTTGAGCTTTTTTTCGGCCCTGGCTTTTTTTTCACCTACCGACACATAACGCGGGAACCCATGGTAACTCATAACCGCCCCTTATATTTTGTTTTTATGAAATTCAAATGGCCCTCTGCAGCAAATAATTTTTTTTGACTTTTTACGAAGCCAACAAATTTTATAATTATAAAGAAAGACTGAAAAGGTCAAGAATCTCTTTATTATTCATCTCTGTTATCATACCTTCGCCTGTGTTCGCGATAATATCATTTGAAAGCCTTGTCTTTTCCTCAAGCATCATGTCAATCTTTTCCTCCACGGTTCCCCTGGTTATAAATTTATGAACAACAACCTTTCTTTTTTGTCCGATTCGAAACGCTCTGTCTGTTGCCTGATTTTCCACAGCAGGATTCCACCACCTGTCAAAATGAACCACATGATTCGCTTGTGTCAGGTTTAAACCGACCCCGCCGGCTTTGAGAGAAAGAATCATGAACGGCACATATTTTCCCTCCTGAAATTGATCTATAATATTTTTTCGTTTTCCGGCAGGAATGCTTCCATGGATTATCAAACCGCTGCGTTTAAAAATCGATTCCAGAAATTCGCAAAGCGGCTCTGTCATCTCTTTAAACTGTGTAAAAACAAGCGCCTTTTCTCTTTTGTCATATATGGTCTCGCAGATTTCACGAAGTCTTGAAAACTTGCCTGATTCTTTTTCTTCATATCCCCCAGCACCTAAATACTGATCAGGATGATTGCAAAGCTGCTTGAATTTCATCAAAGATGACAGGATAAGGCCTTTTCTTTCCATGCCGTCCTTTTCTGAAATTACAGCTTTAATTTCATTTACAAGCTTTTTATACAACAGTGCCTGTTTTTGACTTAATGCCGCGTATGTCTTCATTTCCACTTTGTCAGGAAGGTCAGATATAACCTTTTTATCAGTTTTAAGACGTCTTAATATATAGGGACTGATAACCCGGCGCAGCCTTGAATATCCTGATCGATCCTTGTTGAGTTTTTTTGTAAATTTTTTAAATTCAGTGATATTGCCGAGCAACCCCGGGTTTACAAAATCAAACAAAGACCATAAGTCAGACAACCTGTTCTCGACAGGCGTCCCTGTCATTATGATTCTGTTATGCGCTGTATATTTTTTAATTGTCCTGGTCTGTTTTGCGCCTGGATTTTTGACGGCCTGTGCTTCATCAAGGATAATATAAAACCACTTGTGCGATTGAAGCCATTTGTATCTATTTGCCAACGCGTAAGTTGTTATCACAAAATCATATTCATTGATCGAATCTTTATATTCCGCTTCAATATCTTTTGCGGAATTTACACCCGGATGAGCGATTAAAAAATTGAGTTCAGGAGCAAACCTCCGCGTTTCATTTGTCCAGTTAGATATAAGTGATGCGGGAATCACAAGAAGGCTCGCGACATTTAATTTGTTTGAATTTTCTGATTTAAGCCTGTTTAAAAACCCGAGAACCTGAACGGTTTTGCCAAGCCCCATATCATCGGCAAGACACGCCCCGAACCCGAGTGAATGAAGAAAATAGAGCCAGTTTAACCCGTTTTGCTGATACGGCCTCAAGTTCGCGCTGAAATTTTTCCCGGGATTTACAGATGAAATTAAATCGGGTTTTTTCAGCTTTTTTATTACAGTTTCAAGCCATTTCCCGTTTGACACACCGATATCTCCACTGTCTTCGGTGATATCAAGAAGTTTTTGCGGATTTAATTGAAACCGAAGCGCATCTTTTAATGTCATTCCTTTGCTGGCCATCATCTTTTTTGCTTTTTTATAGGCATCAAGCGTCTTTTTCAACTTTTCAGGATCTACAGCCACCCATCTGTTTTTAATAAAAGCAAGCCCTTCAGATTCTTCGAGCAGCCTTTCAGCCTCCTTGACAGAAAGAGATGTACCTTCCACAAAAAGGTGTACGTCAAAACTCAAAACAGCATCCATTCCAAGAATAGATGGTTTTTTATCGCCGAACCTGATATCAAGGCTTACTCCTGAACCGCGTCCTTTCCACCAATCCGGAATTCTGCACAGGATACCGGCATCTTCAAAAACAGATATATCCTTTAAAAATAAAAAAGCTTCTCCTGTAGACCATGCCAGGGGATGAAAAATATTGCCGGATTCAAGAAGATCATTAAGCACTTCAGAATTTTTTGCGGCCAGATGTACGGTTGAAAGAAGCTCAAGAAGCTTTTCCCTGCTGCCCTCATATTCCTTGAGCGCGTATTTTAAAGGCAGATGTTTTGATTTTCCTTTCTGGTTCAGTCTGGTGGAATAGGTCGCCAGAAAAGCAAACGGCGCGTCATCGTTTTTGTTCTCAACAAGATGAAAAAAAATTCTGCCGACAAGATGAACCTTTGAGCTGTATCTCCTGATAAACTCTGCTGTAGATCCATCAAAAGATTGAATCAAGTTACGAAAATCATCATTAAGTCCCGTCCAGATATCTGCGAGAAGCTCCGCGTTCAAATAATCAGAACCGGTCATCATGGGAGCTTGATTCAGATGTTGTTCAATTTCATCAAGTGTTATTGAAATCCCGACGTTTTCACGAAGGTCTTCAAGATCGGGCGTTCTGGAAAGTTTTCCGGTAAAAACCGTTACAAACTTCCTCCAGAATTCAAGCGATTCCGATAACGAAACTTTAGAATCTGAAAATCCCAGGAATAAAAGCCAGGAGTCTGTATCGGAAAGAAAACGTTTATAAATCTCCTTTTGAAGGAGACTGCGGCTTTTATTTATGGCTTCCGAAGAATCCGTCCATTCTATTTGAAGCGAACCGTCCGGCATTACAACTGCAATAATATCTTTATCTGTCATAGAATTTCGTCCAGTCACAATGAATAGCAACTTAATGCCATGTCTGCAAATGGATTAGCAGGGAACAGGGTATTTTTATTCTTGCAAATATATACCATGAAGACCTTGAAGGACATGAAGAAGTCCGTTCTCTACTCTTCATGCTCTTCATAAACTTCATGATAAAGAAAAAAATTTTAGTTATCAAATAAGCTCCCTGTAGCAGGGGAATCCCGGCATATCGCAGAGCCTGCACGGCATGTGGCACAGCCTGTATTTCATCAAGGAAAAAGAGCGCACGAAATACAGCTAATGCTGTTAAGAAAGGTTTTGAAGAGGCGGTCAATTTTTAACTGCTGAATAATAAAGTAAAATCCCTTGAAAACCTTTGATATGCAGGATATAAAAAGTGAAATTCCAAATAATTCGTGTGCCTATTTTCGTGTGTCCGGCTTTTATTCCATGGTGAGGCTGATATGAAAAAAAATAACAGGCAAATTACCGTTATTGCTGATGACAGAGAACAAAACAGTGGAGTTATAAAATCCTTTTTGGAAATGGATGCTGTCAAAATTGAAATCAAACGTCTTCCCGTCGGAGATTATATTGCAGACAACCGTATTTTATTTGAAAGAAAAACACTTAAAGATTTTGCCGCTTCAATTATAGATGGAAGGCTTTTTAAACAGTCAATCAGTCTGACAAAATCAATTTATAAAGGTGTTATAATCCTGGAAGGGACGGGTAGTGATATCGGTAAAGCTGGAATCCGGAGAGAAGCATTACAAGGAGCCCTCATTACAGTAAGCTTGATCCTTGGCATTCCGGTCCTTCGATCGATGAGCCCCCATGAAACAGCTATGTTAATAACATATACTGCGCGGCAGATAAAATTTATTGCCGAAGGGGCAGTTCAAAGGCATGGCTATCGGCCCAAAGCAAAAAGGAAAAAACAACTCTTTATTCTGCAGGGTCTGCCGGGTGTTGGCAGGCAGCGTGCAGAACACATGCTTGATGCATTTGGAAGTATCGAGAAAATTATTACTGCAAGCAAGGAAGAACTTCAGTCTGTCGATGGTATCGGAAAAAACACTGCTGAAAAAATCAGATGGATTGTTAGCGAAAAAATAGCCAGTTACGGCAGTTTAGAAGAATTTTTTATCTAATTTTTTTTAATTAAAAATCTTTTCTTGACGAGCTATATCAATATTTGTTAGGTAGATAAGATTGTATCAATAGGTAAAATTATTCCTCACAGACAAGGCCTTTTTCAGGTTATTTGTGGGTACGATTCAGGCTTCTGTTTTTACAATGCTGACAATCGTTTATATTTCATTAAGGTAAAATAGATGATGAATTTTGACATTCAGACATGGGTAAAGGTGGCTGCCTTTTCCGGAGGCGGCATTGCAATGGGACTGGGCGCCATTGGCGCGGCAATTGGCGAAGGAAATGCAGCACAGGCAGCAAATGAGGCCACTTCCAGGGCACCTGAAGTATCCGGTGATATCTTCAAGACACTGCTGGTGGGTCAGGCCATAGCAGAGTCAGCTTCGATTTTTGCGCTGGTAGTTGCCATGATACTGCTTTTTTCAGATTTTGCCGCTGATTCCATGTTAATGGTGACGGTGGTAATATCAGCAGGTATTGCCATGGGACTGGGCGCCATTGGTTCAGGTGTGGGCTCGGGGCTTCCCGCTGGCGCAGCCTGTACAGGGATTGCCCGGCAGCCAAAAGCAATCGGCCAGATTACAACCAACATGCTGATCGGTTCAGCGGTCTGCCAGACACCGTCCATATTTGCCCTGGTCACCTCCTTTATCCTGCTGTTTACCAATTTTTCAGCCAGGCCGGTTTCCCCCACCTGGGCGGCTATCCTGGGGGCAGGATTTGCCACAGGCCTGAGCGCCATCGGTTCCGGTTTCGGAGGCGGTCTTATTGCTGAAAAAAGCTGTGAGGGCATTGCCAGAAAACCTCTTTCTGTAGGCCCCATGACAAACGTAATGCTGCTTGGCCAGGCAGTCACACAGACAACAGCCATATACGGCCTGCTGGTATCGTTTATTCTGATATTTAAAGTAGCCCCTGAAAGCAGCTCTCTTGCGGCATCCTTTGCCCTCCTTGGCGCGGGGTTATGCATAGGATTCGGGGCAATCGGACCGGGAATTGGTGAAGGTTACACGGGCAGTCTTGCGGTAAAATGGATTTCCCGGAATGAAGGAGCAACAGCGGATATCACACGTGTAATGCTGGTGGGTCAGGCAGTTGCCGAATCAACCGGTATTTATGCCCTGGTGATATCACTTGTTTTAATATTTGTCATTTAGGGAAAACGACCCGTGCTCCAAAAAACAAGCCGTCTGTCTCATTACGGTTTTGTCTCTCATGATAAAAGAATGGCTTACGGGAACCACAAGCCAATCGGTCATTTCATCAAGTTTAGCCCTTTCAACAGAAACCTTTCCATCATCGTTGCCGGGAATTATGGCTGAATAAATTAGATTTAAACTTTTGTTTCCGGTAATTATTCCAATTTCACTATTTACAGTTTTGAGACTGTTGGGGACACTTTCAGGATCAGTACCCAATTGTTCGCCGGCAGGACCGTTCTGCCATCTGTAGAGAAAGAAGCCTTTAAAAAAATCAGCCAACTCACTCCCCTTATTGGGAGGGCTTAACATAACAACCCGACTGCCTTCCGGCAGGAAGTTTTCCTGAAGATACTGACGTAAAACAATTCCTCCCAGAGAGTGTGTGACAAAATGAATTTTAACTGCACCCTCATGCCGGCAAGCGTTGACGGCATCTGCCACATGGGTGGATGCAATCGCTTCGATCGTTTCCCTGGTTGACGGATATCCCAGGTTGACTATTTTATACCCCTGTTCCTGAAGATATGTTTCAAGCTTGTTCATGGAACGTTTTGTTCTGCCCATCCCGTGCAGAAGGATAACATATACATTTCCAACGCTCTTCATATCAGCCTGTTCAGGCAATGCCGAACAGGCTGGAATAATTAATAAAAAAATTAATAATAATGTGACTATTTTATACACGTTCTATCCTGTCTTTGTACTGAAATGACAATCCGTTTCCAGATGTCACCCTTAACCTGTTTGCCCCATATTATAACCCTTACTTTGCACTCAGCAATATTCTTTTTTGAATTCTGGCAGGATTCACTTCTCCTGATTCAACAGGATCAACACCCCCTTCACAAAATACAACTTGATGTGACCGTATTTTCAGGATAATATGAATGTATCATTTAAATCTCCATTTGATGCATCTTTTTTCAATCTGAAAAAATCGAGGCCGCACATGACTATTATCTGGCTGGCAATCTATTTTTTTGTACTCATCTGGTCCGGCATCCACCCCAAAGACTATTTTACATGGTTCCTGGAAGTACTGCCCGCTTTAATCGGTT
>JAUVKB010000255.1 GCA_030596405.1 Deltaproteobacteria bacterium | reverse complement strand
TTCCCCATTCCGTATGGCTAAACCCGATAAGTGAAAACATGTGGAAATACACATATAGCGTGACAGCGATTCGAGAGATTTTTCCGATGTTTGAGCTTTCACTTGATGGACTTGAAAAAGCGATTAGTCATTTGATGGCAAAATAGGTTATTGTTCGGTTTGAGCCTGCAAGTTTTTATTTTAAAAGTCTAATCAGGAGATTTGTTATGCCAAAAAATATTTTTATTCTGTTTATTGCAATAGGTATTATCTGTTCGGCAGGTTGTTCCAAAGCTTACAAGGTGGCTCCTCTGCCTTTTAAAGCCCCTGATTCATTAAACAATGCAGTCAAGGTGGAAGGAGCTATTGTGGCTGCCAGAGCCTTTGTCGATAAGGATGAAGCAAAAAAAGCTTTTGGGTTCGATATTCGGGGCGCCGGGATGTTGCCGGTTCAGGTCATTTTTGACAATAAAGGGCCTCATTCATTCGGAATCGACGGCCAGCAGACATTTTTAGAAGACGAGGACGGTAACCTCTGGCAGATATTAAGCAGCAACATTGCTTACGAAAGGGCCGCAAAATATGCCAAGACAGGTAAGATGGTCAAGGAAGGCACTTTGTACGGCGCAATGGGAGCTGTGGCAGGATCGATTATCGGCGCGGCTATAGGGATAGTGTCTGGGGAAAATGTTGGCGTTGCAGCAGGCAAGGGCGCCGCCCTTGGCGGCGCGGCCGGGCTTACAATTGGCGGCGCAAGCGGATATGCCTCAGATGACGCGCGAAAGTCTGTTGTCACCGATTTACAGCAGAAATCTTTACAAAATAAAGTGATCGGACCCGATACTCTTGCATACGGCATTCTGTTTTTTCCCGGCGAGTCGAATTCGGTCAAACAATTACGCCTCAGGCTTGTGGAAAGAGATACGGACAAGTTCCATGTTATATATTTGAACTTTTGAGAGTTTGTTTATCGGTTAAAGGGACTAAGATGGAATTTGAACCTGTTATCGGCCTTGAAGTCCACGCTCAGTTGAAAACAAAAACAAAAATTTTTTGTGGATGTTCAACGTCATTCGGAGCGCCTCCAAATACGCATGTCTGCCCGGTCTGTTTAGGTATGCCTGGAGTTCTTCCCGTGCTTAATAAAAAGGTTGTGGAATATGCCATCCGCATGGCTGTTGCAACAGATTGCGAAATTGCCCATAAGAGCAGGTTTGCCCGAAAGAATTATTTCTATCCGGACCTTCCAAAAGGATATCAGATATCTCAGTATGAATTTCCGATTGCGGAAAACGGGCATATAGTAATCGAGACGGACGGCGATAAAAAACAGATAGGGATAACACGCATTCACATGGAAGAAGATGCGGGAAAGTTAAGCCATGACCCTCACAGACCCAGCAGCATGGTCGATTTCAACCGTACAGGCGTGCCGCTTATTGAAATAGTCAGCGAACCCGACTTAAGGGCGCCTGAAGAGGCAGGGGCATATTTGCGGAAAATCCATTCCCTTGTTTGCTATCTGGATATTTGTGACGGCAACATGGAAGAAGGGAGCTTTAGATGTGATGCAAATATATCCATCCGTCCAAAAGGGACCGGGTCTTTGGGGACCCGTACAGAGCTGAAAAACCTCAATTCCTTTAAACATGTTGAAAATGCTCTGCGTTTTGAAATAGACAGACAAAAGGATCTGATCGTAGACGGGGGGCTGGTCGTTCAGGAGACACGCCTTTGGGATCCGGTTAAAAACGTGTCGACATCGATGCGTGGCAAGGAAGAAGCGCATGACTATCGATATTTCCCGGACCCGGATCTTCTTATGCTTGTAACGGACGATGAATGGGTTGATGCTTTAAAAAAGACGATTCCTGAACTTCCGGATGAAAAAAAAGCACGATTCATCGATGAATATCGACTCCCTTCATATGACGCCGACCTTCTCACCTCAAGCCGTGAACTTGCGGACTTTTTTGAAGAATGCCTTAAAGAATTCCCAAACGCCAAGCAGGTGAGCAACTGGGTTATGGGGACTCTTTTGGGCCTTTTGAATGCTGAAGGGAAGACCGTTAAGCAGTCTCCTGTTTCTGCTGTAAACCTGGCCGGGCTTCTTAAGCTCATAGATGAGGGGATTATTAGTGGTAAAATTGCTAAAACCGTTTTTGAAGAAATGGCGAAATCCGGAAAATCTCCAAAAGAAATCGTAAAAGAAAAAGGCCTTGTGCAGGTTACGGACGTATCTTCCATTGAAAGTGTAGTATCACAGGTTCTTGCACGATGTTCAGATGAGGTTGAGGATTATAAAAAAGGCAAAACCAAACTGTTAGGCTTTTTTGTGGGCCAGGTAATGAAAGAGAGCAACGGCAAGGCAAACCCGAAAATAGTAAACGAGGTATTGAGAAGCAAATTGGGCGGTTAATATGATGAGGATAAACATAAGAGAAAGGTTGTTTTTTATAATACCCGTTTTTTTTATTTTTATAACAGGCGTGTCTGTTTTTGCTGAACAGCCGGTTCAGGTTGCTGTCATTCCGCTTACAATAAATGCAGATAAAGATTTTGCGTTCCTAAAAGACGGTATTGTTGATATGCTTACCTCCCGCCTTTCATGGGAAGGCAGAGTGGTTGTTGTAAGCAGACA
>JAUVKB010000141.1 GCA_030596405.1 Deltaproteobacteria bacterium | reverse complement strand
GTCGACAGACAGAGCGTGGAGAAAGCAGCGGATGTGCCCCGACTCGGCGATCTCCTTGTTGTTGAAGGTGCGGCAGATAGAGAGGAAATTGAAAAAGCTGAGGCCGGAAAAGGCGACAGATCGCTTGGCGTGGAGCTTGTAAATTCAAATACCTTGCCCGTGAAAGATGTCGCTAAAGCGCTTAGAACACAAAAACGGGCAAAAGACGCCAGGCATATTGTAGAATCATCGGTTCGGGTAAGCACCAGCAGACTGGACAGGCTGATCGACATGGTGGGAGAGCTGGTAGTCGGCCAATCCATAGTGGCTCAGGATGAAGTGGTATCCGACAAGAGACATCATAAACTGTTAAAAAAAGTGGCGCATACAGAGAAAATTATCCGTGAACTGCAAAATCTGAGCATGTCGATGCGGATGATTCCGCTTAAACCTACTTTCCAGAAAATGGCCAGAATGGTAAGGGACACTGCCCGAAAGGTCGGCAAAAAGATCAATTTTGAGACTGAAGGCGAGGAGACGGAGATCGACCGGAACATGGTGGATGTGATTAATGATCCTTTAATGCACATGGTTCGCAATGCAGTAGATCACGGCATTGAAATGCCTGATGCCAGAGAAAAAAACGGCAAGCCCGGATACGGGACTGTAAAATTGTCCGCGTACCATTCCGCAGGCAGTGTAGTAGTGGAGATAAAAGATGACGGAAAAGGGATCGATCGTGATGTAATTATCGAAAAAGCCAAAGAGCGAGGGCTTATCAGCGATGGGCCTGATTTTAAGGATAGAGCATTAAGTGATCGGGAAGTCTTTAATCTTCTTTTTGAACCGGGTTTTTCCACGGCACAGACGGTTACCGATATATCCGGCCGTGGCGTTGGCATGGACGTGGTAAAAAGGAATATCGAAACCCTGCGCGGCCAGGTCGAAATCCAGTCCGAACATGGAAAAGGATCTGTTTTCAAAATGAGTCTTCCCCTGACTCTGGCTATTATCGATGGAATGGTCGTCCGTGTCGGACGCGAACGATACGTTATCCCCATGCTTTCAATTATAAAGTCGATCAACCTGGGAACAAATGATGTTTCAACCGTGCTTGGTCGGGGCGAGATGCTCTCCATGCAGAATAAACTCATTCCTCTGTTTCGGTTGAGCGACCTTTTCAAAATCAAGGGAGTGGCGCAGGATTTAACAAAGGCGATAGCTGTCGTGGTTGAAGATAATGGACATCGGGCAGGGCTTTTTATCGACGAATTGCTTGGCCAGCAGCAGATTGTGCTCAAAACGCTGGGTGAATCGATGCAGGGTATTTCCGGTATTTCGTGCGGAGCGATAATGCCGGACGGACAAGTCGGTTTGATTTTGGATATCGCCGGGATAATGAAATTTGCCAGGGTACGGCAGGATACGGAAAGCATAGAAAGATAAAGATATCGGAAAGGAGATTGAAAATATGACGTTTAACAAAGATATCCCCATCTCAGAGGAATCAAGCGGCGAGTCGGCTGAAATAGCCGGCAAATATTTGACCTTTGGGCTTGCGTCTGAAGAATACGGTCTGGAGATTTTAAAGGTGCAGGAGATTATCGGAATGATAAATGTAACACGCGTGCCCGGGACCCCGGATTTTGTCAGGGGCGTTATCAATTTAAGGGGTAAAGTGATTCCGGTTGTGGAGTTGCGTTTAAAGTTCGGGATGGAAGCAAAAGAAGACACCGAAAGGACCTGCATTATAGTGCTGGAGATCAACCGCAACGGCAGTCATGTGACGACTGGGGTTATAGTTGACGAGGTATCGGAGGTGATAAATATCAGCGCCGATCAGATCGAGCCGCCGCCCGATTTTGGGACCTCGGTGGACACGGATTTTATTCTCGGTATGGGAAAGACAGACCAAAAAATGGTGATTATGATTGATGCCGACAAGGTGTTGTCCGGCGGGGAGATAATCCTTGTGGATGAGGTTGTGAAACAGGCATAATTATATATTTTCAGAGTAAAAATCAGGATTAGGAGGAATACCATGTTCAAGAATATGAAACTTTCCGTTAAGATCGGAACCGGATTTGGGATCGTTCTGCTTATGTTTGCAGTTGTCGGAGGATTTACCTATACACAAATGGCTTCCATTGACAGGGCAGTGGAAAAAGCCGCTAAATACAACAACTTTTATTCCTTGTTTCAGGACAAGGAGATTGAAGAGCTGAAATGGATGGGGAAAGTATATGAATATCTCATGGATGATGAATCTGAAGTTCAGTTTGAAACCGATTCTGAAAAGAGCTCGTTGATTCTGTGGCTGAAGAGTTCTGAAGCAGTCAGTCTCGCATCTGAGGACCCGGAGCTGTCTGATTTGAACAAAACGATCAGCATTGCCCAGAAACGTTTGTATTCCTCGATGTTTGAGATCGTTAAACTGGAGAGAAAGACGATGGACGGGCTGATAAAGACAGGGGAGATATTTAATACGGAAACGGTTCCGGCTTTTAATGAAGTCACAGGCGAGCTGGTTAAGATTCGCGATAATTTGAGTAAAAAATCAAAAAAGTATACGGATCAGATTCTCCAAACGACAAGCAGCACCGTTGTATGGGTTGCGATCGCTTCAATTGGGGCGATTGTTCTGGGAGTTTTAGCTGCTTTTTTTATTATAAATGGCATTACAGCGCCGATAAATCGTGTAATTGAGAAACTAAAATCCGGCGCTGATGAGCTTGGTGAGGCTTCAGGCCAGGTGGTTCAGTCAGGCCAGCAGATGGCGGAAGGCGCGAATGAACAGGCTGCATCGCTTGAGGAGACGTCTTCTTCTCTTGAAGAGATGTCTTCAATGACACACCAAAATACAAATAACGCCAAACAGGCAAATGCCATGGCAAAAGACGCGCGTAATGCCGCTGAAAAGGGCGGTGACGCGGTGACGCGTATGTCGGATGCGATATCAAAGATAAAAAAATCCTCGGATCAGACTGCAAAAATACTGAAAACGATTGATGAGATTGCTTTTCAAACAAACTTGCTGGCCTTGAACGCTGCGGTGGAAGCGGCCAGGGCCGGAGAAGCCGGCAAGGGTTTTTCCGTGGTGGCCGAAGAAGTCAGGAATCTGGCTCAACGGAGCGCTGAAGCGGCTAGAAGTACGGCGGTTCTTATCGAAGAGTCCCAGGCAAACGCTGACAACGGCGTGGCAGTGTCCGGTGAAGTGGAGGAAATTTTAAAGGAGATTGCCGATAGTATAAAAAAAGTGACGCAGCTTATTGAGGAGGTCTCCACGGGAAGCGATGAACAGTCCCAAGGGATCGAACAGATCAATTTGGCTATGTCGCGGATGGATAAAATAACTCAGGCCGGCGCCGCCAACGCCGAGGAAACCGCGGCGGCCAGCGAGGAGCTTTTATCACAGTCCAGGGGACTCAATAATGTGGTGAATGCATTAACGTTTATGGTTGAAGGAAACGCGGCGGGCCGGAATCATGACAACGGGGCCGGACATACCCGGGATTATCCGCAGGGTGATATTAATAAAAACAGGGGTAATGGTTCCAGTGATCACAGGGATTTGATTGCCGGCCGCCATGATAAAAATTCAGAGGCAACAAAAATGGTTTTTAATAAAAGCGGGTTTAGCGAAGTTAGACCGGAGCATATTATTCCGTTAAGCGATTCGGAACTCCAGGAATTTTAAATCAGTAAAAAGAGCGGGTAACGGGAAAAACAAGGGATGACATGACCTTAATGTCGACTGAACTGAGTGACGGACAGTTTAAGAAGATCAGTAGGATCATATACCGATCTTGCGGGATTAATTTAAAAGCAGGTAAAGATGCGCTGGTAAAAGCCCGCCTGGTAAAACGGCTGCGGGTTTTAGGAATGAGAAATTTTGATGAGTATCTTGAACTTGTCGGCAGCCCGAGTGGTTGCGATGAACTGGGATTTATGATCGATGAAATAACTACCAATAAGACATCTTTTTTTCGGGAGTCTGAGCACTTTAGATATTTGCGGGACACGGTATTTAAACAGATTACGGGCCGGCGGATAAGATTTTGGAGCGCTGCCTGTTCTTCCGGTGAAGAACCGTTTTCCATGGCGATCGTTGTTAAAGAATACATGCCGGATATTACGTTAAGGGACGTGCAGATCCTGGCGACGGACATATCGCCAAGCATGCTGAAAAATACGTGTAATGCCGCTTATACAGAGGAAACATTGAGCGATGTTCCCGCGGCGTTTGTCAGAAAATATTTTGTTGAGGCCGGAAATGGATCTGCCCGGACATATCATGTGAAAGAAGAGATTAAAACAATGGTAAGGCCGGCTTTGTTGAATTTGATCGGTTCATGGCCGATGAAGGGGCCGTTTAACGTAATTTTTTGTCGCAATGTGATGATTTATTTTGACCGGTCCGTCCGTCAGAACCTGACTAATCGTTTCTGGGATCTTTTAGAGCCCGAGGGCTATCTTTTTGTCGGGCATTCGGAGAGTCTGTCGGCTATTTCACATAAATTTAAATATATTCAGCCGGCTGTTTACAGAAAGTAAATGTTTGTCAAATTATCAGGATGGATCGTAGATGAAATATCTCGTTGGCGTCGGTGATATGAAGGTTGGAACCAGGAAAGATGTTATTATTACTTATGCCCTTGGCAGTTGTCTCGGTTTGATGGTTTATGACCCTGTGGCGCAAGTCGGCGGAATGTTGCATGCCATGCTGCCGTTATCCAAGATTAATCCGGAAAAGGGCAAGACCAATCCGTTTATGTTTGTTGACCTGGGTGTTCCCAGGTTGTTCAAGGAAATATATGATTTAAATGGATCTAAAGAAAGACTTGTGGTCAAAATAGCAGGTTGCGGCCAGCCTTTGGGGAATAATGAAATATTCAAAATAGGCGATCGTAATTATACCGTGTTAAAAAAGCTTCTCTGGAAGAATGGCGTTATGCTGGCGGCGGAAGATGTCGGCGGCACAATCAGCAGGACGGTCAGTATGGATCTTTCAGCCGGCCGGATAATTATCAGCAGCAATGGAAAGAAGAGGGAACTGTGAGCCAGACGGAAAGATTTGAGATTATGAAAAAGGTAAAATTGTTTCCCGGCATATCAGGGGCGGTTTCAAAAATATTTTCACTGCTTGACGACCCGGATACGGATGCATCCCGGATTGAAGATATCGTGCGATATGATCCCGGCCTTACGGCCAATATCCTCAAGATGTCAAATTCCGCATATTTTGGGTTTTCAGGCAAGATAGGTTCGATCAGGCAGGCTGTTGTTTTACTGGGATGGAAAAGAACGGCTCAGATAGTGACTGCCTCGTGTGTAACCGCGATGATGGATAAACCTGTTTCCGGTTATAATTTGCAAAAAGGCGAATTCTGGCGTCACTCCATTGCAGTATCGGTTGCTGCGGAGGGACTTGTAAAGGAGCTGAAACTTCCCGACGTTGAAAAAATTTTTACCGCGGCTCTTCTCCATGACCTCGGCAAGCTGGTTTTAGATGCTTTTCTTAAAAAAGATATGGAGAAAGTCGAGATTGAGGCGGCGCGGGGGGTGTCCTTTGAAATTGCGGAACGGAATATCCTTGGAACCGACCATGCCGAAATCGGGGCGCTGCTGCTTAAAAACTGGTTGTTTCCGCCTGAGATAATCAGCGCTGTCCGATGGCACCATGATCCGGATTCCGCCGGGGATATAAGCGTTCTGACGGATATCGTTCATGTGGCAAATG
>JAUVKB010000063.1 GCA_030596405.1 Deltaproteobacteria bacterium | reverse complement strand
GTATCTCAATCGATTTTTCCGGGGTCAGCGCATGGCTTGATCCGTCGATATGCGATTGAAACGTAACACCTTCATCGGTAACTTTTGAAAGTTTCGCAAGGGAAAAAATCTGGAAACCGCCACTGTCTGTTAAAATCGGTTTTTCCCAGTGCATAAATTTGTGAAGACCGTGAAAAAGATTTATCACTTCACAGCCGGGTCTAAGGTATAAGTGATAAGTATTCCCTAAGATTACCCGGGCTCCGGCGTCCAAAAGCTCCTCGGGAGACAAGGACTTCACTGTGCCAAGTGTTCCAACCGGCATAAAAACAGGCGTCTTTATCCTGCCGTGTGATGTCTGCAACAGGCCAGCTCTGGCCCTTGTGTTTCCGGATTCCGATTCAATTTTAAAATTAAACATAAATATCTTATAGAAAGACAAAATTATACGGCAAAATAAAAAGTCCCGTTTCTATGCAATAAACATGGCATCTCCATAACTGTAAAACCTGTACTTTTTATCTATCGCTCCCCTGTATGCATCAAGCATCTTCTTGCGACCCCCAAAAGCAGATACCAGCATCAATAGTGTAGATTTCGGCAAATGAAAATTTGTAATCATTGCGTCAACTACCTTAAAACCGTACCCGGGATATATAAAAAGATCACAACTTCCATTCCCATTTTCTACATTTCCACTGCGTTTTGCCGCATACTCCAATGCCCGCACACATGTTGTCCCGACGGCTACCACACGATTTCCTTTTAATTTTGAACAATTAATAACCTGTGCCGCCTCTTTGGAGATCGAGTACCTCTCGGAATGCATTTTATGGCCCCTTATATCAGGCTCTCTTACAGGCAAAAAAGTCCCATATCCGACATGTAGTGTAATTTCGACTACTTTAATGCCGCTTTCTTTTATTTTATCAAGAATTTTTTTTGAAAAATGGAGGCCGGCGGTCGGCGCTGCAATCGCTCCTTTTTGTGAAGCATATACGGTCTGGTAAGATGTTCTGTCACCTGTGAACGTATCCGGATCATCCCCCCGTTTAATATAAGGTGGAAGAGGCACCCTCCCGATCCGGTAAATATGTTTTTCAAAATTATCCCTGCATAAAAATTTTAAGTCATAAATGCCGTCTTCAATATTTAAAATTTCGGCTTTCAGCTCTTTATCAAAAAAAATCGACGTGCCGATCTTTGGATGTTTTGATGATTTTACCAGACATTTGCAGACAAATCCACGATTTTCGTTTCTCTTTATGCGCCCGCCGGCATAGTCAAGGATAAGAACTTCCGCCTTTCCCCCTGTATCCTTGTTGCCAAGCAGACGCCCTGGAATCACCTCTGTGTTGTTAACAACCAAAACATCGGCCGGTAAAAGCAGATCGCTGAGTTCATGAAACTTGTAGTGCGTCAACTTGCCGTTTTTACGATCAACATGCAAAAGCCTTGACCCGTCTCTTTGATCTGCCGGTTTTTGTGCTATAAGTTCCTCGGGAAGCTTGTAGTCATAATCTGTCAGAGAAAACATAATTATTCTTAGATCTTCCCCATGTAAACCAGGCAAAGGCCTAAAATCATTAGAACAAAACCAAATCTGCGTAATGCGCTGTCAGGCATTTCAAGAAATTTTTGTATCCATAACTTCATCTTTTCCGGAAAGGCAAAATAGGGAACCCCCTCAATTATCATAACCATTCCGAGTACACACAGAAAAAATTCCATGATTTCCCTTAATGCCTCTTTCTTCCATGTCTTTTAAAATGTTGATATGCCTGATACATAAATGTTCTTATCTCAGTTTCCCTGCCCGGCTGAAAACTTTCATCGTAAGCTGTATCCATATAGGGAATCTGCCGCGTGCTTATTAACGGCTTTGCAATAGACGATGTAATGGTGCCCGGCATGCAACCAAAAGGATAGACATTTACGATGCCGTTATAACCGTCTTGCGCATAACTTACGATCCCGGGTATACTTAAACATGCTTCCGTTCCGATATCAAAACTGAACAGATCTTTTTCCTTGAGTATTTTTTCAAGGTGAGCAATTTTGTGATCTTCTGATATGTCGATAATCGCTCTTGCACGCCTGTAACATTTTTTCTGTATATACTGCTGGTAATAAAATTCTTTCCCGAACCCTATGATTTTTTTGCAAAACTCCCAGGAAGAGCCGATTTTAAGCTGTTTCAGGCTCAACCGAAATTTTATGGCGGCGTCCCTCAAACCGCTGTAAGCAATATAATTTACCCATTCCGCCGTGGATGCATTAACGACTTCAGCTCCATAGCTTTCAAGAACCCTGATCAAATCCTGATTGGCATGAACATGGTTTCTGAGATAAATTTCTCCGACAATACCGATCATCGGCCTGGGAGGGGCAGAAGGATCAATAATCATTTTTCCTTCTCTTATGACATCATCGAGTACATCAAGAATTTTTTCGACTTCCTTTTTTGCTACATATGACTCAAAGGCATCTCCTATAAGGTAAATCGACTTTTCTATAAACGCATCGGCTGTTCCCGTCTCCTTCTCATAAGGCCTTATCCTCCAGAGCAGCCGTTCTATAATGTCCGCAACAACTACGGACAAAAAGGCTGCCTTTCTTAAATTTTTAACCCTGTCCTGCTCAATCATGCCGGTAAAGTCGTATGAATTTTCTGAGGAAATAGAACCGATTTTCAATTTTTCCAGCCCGGGGAAAGAGTCGAGCACAATCCGCTGGTATTTGTTGTACATGCCGAACCGGCAGGGGCCTTCCGCTTCAGGCATGAAGTAGAGATAATCTTTTGCATTAAAGTTATCTTTTAACCTTTCCTTTTCTTTTTTAATAAAATACAGGATATCTCCGAGGGTAACCTGGCAGGGGTAGCATTCTTTGCCGGAGGTGTATTCTTTTCCAAGATCAAGCCCCTTATATGTCTCCATAACCTTTGCCTTAATTCCGAATCCTCGGAATACAGCGGCCAGAAGATGGGTTCCCGCCCGGCTCATCTCCGGCATTAGAACTGTTTTGCCCGTAAGATTAAACTGTCCTACATTTTCAGCAATCGATTGAAAGCCCGTGACTTTTTCTGATTCCATTTTCCTTTAATTTACCGTTTTTAATTTTTCCATCATATTTTCAATAACATTTTTATAAGCCTCAAGCCTGGTCATAACACCTGCTGCAGCCGTGTGTTCATCCAGTTCAAGAATAAGATACGGTTTGTTTCCCATTATGTTTTTATAAAAATGTTCAATAAACGAGTCCGCACCGCAACCAAAATTTGTCAGATGGAGCCCAAAGTAATTTTTATGAGCTTTTGTATATTTTGCGGTTCTAAGGATCTGGCTCCCAAGACCCCAGTACATGGAGGAAAAATCTGAAAGATCGACACCCGTCATATCAATAAAATCCATCGGAAGCGCGTTTACTCCAATTCGGGCTATATTTTTGCCTATTTTCAGGTTCAATCTTTCATCATAAAGGTTGTAGGGCCGGCCTGTCACAATCACAACAGGTTCGCCGGAACTTTGACTCTCAAGAACTTCACGCCCCTTTTGATAAAGTTCGTCCACAAATTGTTTTTGCTTCTCAAAAGCGTAATAAAGCGCCCTTTTTATCTCCGTCCCGGTCACGCCGAGTCTGGTTTTTATTTGTCCCGCAATCTCCAGCGCAAGGGTGTCGATATCATGCTTAAGATGGATTACAGGGTTCAAAATGGCGGCGGAATCCAGATCGAGAGCCATGCGAGCCATGTAACCGTTACTTTGCAGCATGGGGCAGTACAGCCCGCTTTCATAAGTTTTGGTCGTAGGCATGTTAATCAAACTTGGAATAAAAAGGTATTTTGTCTTCCCTGCCAGCGCTTTGATGTGACCATAGGAAACCTTTAGAGGGTAGCATGTTTCATCCGCCATTGCCTCTATTCCGATTTTGGCGATATGAGCATCGGTGGGGGCCGTCAGCACCAATCGCAGCCCGAGTTGATCAAAAAAATGCGCCCATAAAATACCGGTCTGGAACGTATATAAAGACAACGGCATACCAACGGTCGGTCGCTTGCCCACCATCATCAAGGGCTTTTCCCGCAATTCTTCGTAAACGCCGTCTAAATATTTTCGCCAGATTTTTTCTCTTATCTCAAAAAAGTTTTCTTTTTGATGGCCAATTGTTTTGGCAGCCTCATACCGCCCGCATTCACCTCCCCATACACTGCGCCGACCATCAAAATCATAGATTTTTAACTTGCACTGGTTGTGACATTGCGGATCAGCTCGGCAAATTTTCTCTTTACAGATCATCTTGTCGTTTATAGCGCTATCAAACCCCCTGAACATGCTCTCTTTGAGATTTTCTTTCAGCATTTTTTCACAGACGCTGATTGCGGCGCCATAGGCCCCTAAAACCTCTCTGTGCCGCGGCACCAGAAGCCCCCGGCCGAGAACGTCTTCAAATGCGGCGACAACCCCTTTATTCAAAGAAGGCCCGCCCAAAAACATGACCCTTTGCCCTATTTTTCTTTTTCCTACAACACGATTCAGATAGTTATAAACTATGGCATAACATAGTCCGGCGATCAGGTCTTTTTTCGGCGCCCCTTTTTGAAGGTATGACACAACATCCGACTCCATAAACACAGTACATCTTTCAGCCAGTTTAACCGGCGCTTCTGAAGAGAGCGCTATGTCCTGAAATTCATCAACGATATTGATTCCATACTTGTTTGCCAGTTCATGAAGAAAGCTTCCCGTGCCCGCGGCACACACCTTGTTCATGTCAAAATCGAGAGGATATGAATTGGCAATGTATATATATTTTGAGTCCTGACCGCCGATCTCAAATATTGTGTCTATTTCAGGATCTATTTCCACAGCTCCCTTTGCATGTGCCGTTATCTCGTCAATAATCAGGTCAACATTTAAAAAATCTCCAACCACGTTCCGTCCCGAGCCGGTTGCAGCCATGCCTGCAATCTTTATCTTATCGCCTAAATTATCACGTATCGATCTTAGAAGTTTTTGGACTACCTCAATAGGCCTGCCTTGAGTAGGCACATAGTTTTTATGTACGATTTTTCGATCTTCGTTGATCATTGCGTATTTAGTGGTCGTAGATCCGATATCAATGCCCAGATATACCCTTGTATTAACCTGCAACACTTTTTCCAGGATTTCGTTGGTTTCAGGAAAATCCGTCTTTCTCAGAATTAGTCTGGGAGCTGTCGGAACTGAAATCTCTTGTCGATTTTCCGTGTTACCGAACATATCCGGATTTAACCGCCCGTTTTTTCCCGATTCACAAGCGTAAAGAGCAACGCCCAATGCCCCCGTCGAAGTGTTGCAGGGCGGAACGATAAGGCCGGGGAAATATTTTTTAAAGGTTTTTATCTGCAGATCGTTCATCGACAATCCACCGACAAAAATGATGGGATCTTTAAGACTCCGATTGGAAACGATGGCACTTATGTAGTTTCTGGTATTCCCCTCATGCAATCCATAAATAATGTCCTCGAGCCTTTCGCCTTTGTTTTGGAGATGAATCATATCAGTCTTTGTAAAAACAGTGCAGCGGCATGCAACATTGGCAGGTTTTTTACTTTCAAGGCCCAGCCGGATAAAATCTTTTAATATTGTATCAATCTGAACAGCAGAAACATCCGTATCTTTTTCATACATGGATGCGGCCAGCCTCTGGGCCTGTTGATCGATAAATGAACCGGTGCCTGATGCACAGGGGCCATTTTTATTAAAGTATTCCAGTTCCCACCCGCCGTCATAGTGCCCGTCGTTATAGTGCCCGTCGTTATAGTGATTGATCTGAAAAAGGGCTGTTTCCTGCCCTCCCATACTGATAATCGTTTTTACATCCGGCTTTATTAACAGGACTCCTAAAATCTGGCTTATTGTTTCAACCTCATAGAACAGGCCATATTTTTCGGCAAGTTTCTTTCCATGGTTACCCGTAAAAGATACTGAACGGATATTTTCTTCACCGAACTTTTTATAAATGTCCTGTGCAAGCGCGAAAACCTCTTCCTCAACCCTGCCTAAATGACGCGTGTAAGGGTATTCGTAAATAATCTCCTTATTATTGTTAATGACTATACAATTAAGGCTGACCGATCCGGCATCAATGCCCACATAAAGTCGATCAAGATTTTCAGGTTTTTTTGCCTCAAAATTTTTCATAAGATCGTTCATTTGGTCTTTCATCATTTTTTCTCGGGAAATTGAATTTCCAGCCATCGTTTTGCATAACATGGGCGCAAGTTAATATTTAATTCAATACACTTTTTACCGTTGTGTATGAATTTACATTTTATTCCAATAGTTTTCTGTATCTATCTATCTTGACCAGATAAATTAAGGCAGAGGCAAGAGAGAAAAACGCGGCGATCATACATAGAGTTCTGACTAGAAAAACATTTGGGGAAAACACAGCCGAGGCTATTGTTGCAATCTGAAAGGCGATCATCAGCTTGCCGAAAATGTGCGGTATAGCTTCATACTTTTTGTTGGAAACAAACAGAAAAAATGACCATACAATCAAAATGCCGGCATCTCTGCCTATTAAAATAGATGTAATCCAAACAGGCAGATTATAGGTAATTGATATAACAATTATAGAAGTATCTAAAAATATCTTGTCGGCAATAGGGTCAAGAAATGTTCCGAGAAGTGATTTGCCGCCCCACCTCTTGGCAATAAAGCCATCCAGCCAATCACTGACCGCAACTACAATTAAGATAATTTTTATCCAGAGATTAAGGTCCGGATAAGAATCTACATGATAAATGCAAACAGCGAATACAGGAGTTAATAATATTCTTGTTAAAGTCAATATGTGGGCAATTACATTATATATGTACATCTAAATAAATCTATATTTGAAAATAATCATTTTTAAAATTAGACGAAAGTAAAAAAAGATGTTTCCTGTTCTTGTTTTTTATAAAAGTTTTTTAAATAAATAATAATTTTTAAGAACCTTCTTTACATAATTTTCTGTTTCCTTGATAGGGGGGATGGTCCTGAAACGCTCAACCGTGCTTGGACCGGCATTATAAGCGGCAAGCGCCAATGCCAGTTCCCCGTTAAAGCGTTGCAGCATTTTTTTAAGATACCGTGCCCCTCCCATAATGTTTTCACGGGGATCAAAAGGGTCATTTATATTAAACTCCCTAATATTGTCGGGCATAATCTGCATAAGCCCCAATGCTCCTGCTCTTGAAACAGCCTTGGGATTAAAATTCGACTCCACCTTGATCAGAGCTTTAAGAAGCGGAAAAGATACTCCGTATCTTTCAGAGGCTTCTCTTAATAGATGGTCATACCTGTCCGGTAAACGTGAACTTTCCGAATTTCCCTTATTTTCACGAAAAAA
Organism: Deltaproteobacteria bacterium; assembly: GCA_030596405.1. Classification (GTDB taxonomy): domain Bacteria; phylum Desulfobacterota; class Desulfobacteria; order Desulfobacterales; family JAUVKB01; genus JAUVKB01. The sequence goes on along the minus strand of JAUVKB010000063.1, from coordinate 3,486 downwards.
AAGCCGATACTTGACCGATGAAGGTATATTGGTAAAATGAATTATTCCATCCCTATCTATATATTGATATATGTCAGCCTGTACAGGCTGTACAGGGAAAACAGATACGAAAACAACAATAAAAACATGGGACAAAAAAAATGAAAATTTTTTCAGCCGGCATCCCCACACCCAAAAATATAGATTATAAAAACGGATTTTTCCAACCATTTGTTATCACTCCACCGTCAGGATTAAATCTTTTTATTTTTTATATACCTTTTCCGAAAGAATGCCGCCGTATCTATCTTGTACCAATTTAATTACTTCTTTTGCCGAGGCTTGTTTCAGCAAATCCTTTACAAAAAGTCTGGCGTCTCCGATCTTAAGAGATCTTATCATGCTCTTTACTATTGGTATTGTTTGAGGATTCATGCTCAATTCATCGATCCCGAGGCCTAAAAGAACAGGCGCGTTGATAGGATCGCCGGCCATCTCACCACACATGAAGGCCTTAATACCATTGGCTTTTGCCGCGTCGGCAACGCGTTTAATCATGCGTATAATTGCCGGATCCAATGGCTGGTAAAGGTGCGCCACATCTTTGTTTCCCCTGTCAACTGCAAGGGCATATTGAATAAGATCGTTTGTCCCTATACTGAAAAAATCAACCTCCTTTGCCATTACATCCGCCATAATTGCAGCCGCCGGGACCTCTATCATTATGCCGATTTCAATATTTTCGTTAAAATTTATGCCTTCATTATATAATGCATCAGCGGCCTTGTTTAATATTTTCTTTGCCTCAATAATTTCGTCATAGGTGGATATCATGGGAAACAGCACCCTGACATTGCCGAATGCAGAAGCTCTTAATATAGCTCTAAGCTGGGTATTAAACACATCAGGCTTTTTCAAACAGTACCTTATTGCCCGAAGTCCAAGCGCCGGGTTAGCCTCTTCAGCGTCGGAAGTATATGCAACTGCCTTGTCGCCGTTTATATCGAGCGTGCGGATAGTCACCGGTTTTGGCGCCATTATCTCGACAACATCCTTGTATTTATCAAAAAGTTCATTCTCGCCGGGAAAATTGGGACGGCTTAAATACTGAAACTCGGTTCTGTAAAGACCGATGCCGTCACTGCCGTAATTGACAGCCGTAACGACCTCTTCAGGAAGCTCGATATTGCCCATAACCTTTAAATGAAAACCATCCGATGTTTCAGCCGTAAAATGGCCGCTTTGGGTAATAACAGCTTTATGCTTCTCATAACTGATTTTACGATTATAATATTGTTCAAGGGTCTGCTCGGCAGGATGAACAACTACTTCGCCGAATGCTCCATCAACAATGATCAGATCATCATTTTTTATTATGCTGGTTGCATTATCAAGGCCGAGCACAGCGGGAATTTCGAGCGTCCTTGCAATAATGCTCGTATGAGACGCCATCCCGCCGCGATCGGTAACAAATCCCTTTATCCTTTCAAGTTGTATCTGGCTTGTTTCAGCCGGAGAAAGATCACGGGCTATAAGTATAACCCGTTTATTGATGTCTTTGATATTCACCTGGTCCATTCCGACCAAATTTCTCATTATTCGGTCAGACACATGACCAACATCAGAAGCCCGTTCTTTAAAATATGAGTCATCCAGATTTTTAAAGGTCGCCTGGACATTTGCCACGACTTTTTTAAGCGCCCATTCCGCATTAATCTGTTCTTTTTCTATGGCCTCAATAATTTTGCCATACAGCATTTTGTCTTTCATCAATACCATATGAGTTTCAAGAATATTGGTATGCTGCCGCAACTCTTCAGGAGTGCTTTCAATTATTGCACGCAGCTCATTTTTTGCTTTTTTTGCGGCAGATTTAAAACGATTTTTCTCGTTTTTCAAACATGCGGAGTCGATATGATATTTTCTGACAACATCGACACCTTCCGTATCGACTATATATGCATGTCCGATACAGACACCAGGAGAAGCGCCTATGCCATGAAGTATTATTTCCCGATTGTCGTCAATATTTTCCATACCACTCTATTCCCCAAATCCACTTTCAATAAGTTCCACGATATTATCTAATATATGAATATCGGAGCAATTATCAACTGTTACCGTTATTTTTGAACCCTGCGCACAGACAAGGGTCAAAATATCAATGATACTTTCGGCATCCGCCTTTTTGCGGTCCTTTGTTATCCATACGTTTGATTTCGCATTCCGGGCAATCTTTGCTATCCCGGCAGCCGACCTTGCATGAAGGCCCAACTCGTTAATGATGGTCACATCCCTTGAAAATTCTCTAAACTGGTTACCCATTATTTAAGTTAAGCTCGATTAAAGGTTGCAATCAAAATACGTCAAAATTTCGCAGCACGCCTTCCTTTTGAATATGCAGCTTTTTGCAGTATGCTATGACTTCTTCAGGAGTTTTTGTATATACAAGCGTCCCTTGTTTAATATTTGGTTTAATATAACTTTCAAACAATTTCCCCACATCAAAATCCATAAGAATGACGACTTTGTTAAATTTTAGCGCAAGAGCTATCTCCGATAATGTGCCTGCACCGCCTGGGCAGGCAACAACAATATGGCTTGTAAGCACATTAATGCAGTTCCTTGCGCTCCCCATACCTGTTATAACAGGTATGTCAATATATTTTGAAGCTCTGCCGGGATTGTCATCAGGCAGGATGCCCACGGTTAAGCCTCCATGATCTTTAGCCCCTTTTGCAGACGCATCCATGATTCCCGTATTTCTTCCGCCATTTAACAAAATCCAGCCTTGTTCGGCAATTAGGCCGCCTAAACGGTATGCAGCGTTTGTGTCTTTTGGTGAAGCCTTTCCTCCTCCCATTACACCTATTATAATAGACTTGTTCATAATTTCACAACCATTAAAGCAGAAAGTTAAAGTTATTAATGAACAAAACGGTCATTACCTTTCCAGTAATTATCTCTGAGGGTCCTTTTCAGTATTTTACCGGCTCCGCTTTTAGGTAATGAATCTACAAAATCTATGCTTTTAGGGGTTTTGAAATAGGCGATCTGTTGTTTGCAAAACCCTATGAGTTCTTCTTCTGTTGCGAACATGCCGTTTTTCAGCGCCACAACACCTTTTACCGCTTCCCCCCATTTTTGATCAGGAACACCGACTACCGCTACTTCCAATACTGCAAGGTGTTTGCTTAAAACACATTCCACTTCGATTGAATAAACATTTTCCGCACCGCTGATAATCATGTCTTTTGCACGATCAACAATATAAAGGTAAGCGTTTTCATCTATTTGCGCCAGATCCTTGGTCCAGTACCAGCCATCAATCAATGCGGCCTCGGTTTCAGCAGGTTTCTTCCAGTAACCATGCATAATTGTATCACCTCTAACAATAATCTCGCCCACTTCACCGACCTTTACATCGTTTCCATCAACGTCAACCACTTTTACTTCAACCCCCACGATCTGTTTGCCGCAACTTTTCAGAAGGGCTCCGGCATCCGG
>JAUVKB010000114.1 GCA_030596405.1 Deltaproteobacteria bacterium | reverse complement strand
TGTCTATTGATATTGAAACCAGACGTTCAAAACTTGCCAATATTACGGGAGGGCTCTCCGGCCCGGCGATTAAACCGATCGCCCTTCGCATGGTTTGGCAGGTGGCACAAAATGTAAAAATTCCGGTTATCGGGGTAGGGGGGATTATAAAAGCGGAAGATGCTTTAGAGTTTCTGATTGCCGGCGCTTCGGCTGTTCAGGTCGGCACAGCCAATTTTATCAATCCGAATGCAACCACGGATATAATTGAGGGTATAGAAAATTTTATGGTTAAAAACAGGATTTCCGGTTTGGCCGATATAATCGGCACATTTGAAATTTAATGAGCCCGATCAATTTTTAATTTATTTGATCTCAGTTCATTTGACAAAATTATTTTGAAACTGATGTAATTTAAAATAAAACCCTTTGCTTTTCATCAATTGATTATGGTTGCCCGTCTCGATTATCCGTCCCCTGTTAAGCACATAAATCCTGTCTGCAGTCCGAACAGTTGAGAGACGATGCGCAATAATAATAGAAGTTCTGTTTTTCATCAGACTTGAAAGAGCGCCCTGAATTTTTTGCTCCGTCTCCGAATCGATATAAGATGTTGCTTCATCCAGTATTATAACATCCGGATCATGGGCAAATGCCCTTGCAATCGACAATAACTGGCGTTCACCGCTTGAAATTGATGCTCCCCCTTCAGACAGCACGCTGTCAAGACCGTCCGGCAGCCTGTCGATAAGATTCCTGCAATTTGAAATCTTTATAATGTTCAATGCTTCTTTTTCGGAAAAATCCTGTTTTCCCCTGAAAATATTGTCCCGAATTGTTCCTGAAAAGAGAAACGGGTCTTGAACAACCAATGCCGTCTTTGACCTTAAAGCTGAAAGGCTTAGAGTCCTTATATCTTGACCGTTGATAAGAATTCTTCCGGATGTTGGATCGTAAAACCGTATTATAAGGTTAACAAGGGACGTCTTGCCGGAACCGGTCGGCCCCACTACAGCGATTGTTTCACCTGCATGAATAACAAAAGATATTTTTTTCAGTACGGTTTTATTTGCATCATAACCAAAAGAGAGATCTTCTATTGCAATCTTTTTGATATTTTTCAGCGTAAGCGTTTTAGATTCCGTGCCGGTCTTTGAGCAATCCGTCACTTGAGGCAGCTTGTCGGCGCTGTCGAAAATTAAAAATATTCTTTCCGCCGATGCCATGGCATTTTGCATTATACTATATTTTTCGGCAATATCCCTGATAGGCATAAAAAACATCTTTATATATGAGATAAAGGCGACAAGCGCGCCCAGACTTATGCTTTCGGCAAGAACACCGCTTCCACCGTAAAAAATAACAGCCGCAACCGCAATAACGCCAAGAAATTCTATCGCCGGCATAAATATCGCAAATACCCGAATCTGTTCCATGCCGGTCATGTAGTATTCATGGTTCAGCCTTTCAAAATTGCGGTAATTTTTTTTCTCTTGCCGGAAAAGCTGGATAACCTTGATCCCTCCAATCGTTTCGGAAATACTGGTATTTATTTGCGCTGTCTTTATCCTTAAAGACCTGAAAATATCCCTGGCCAATCCTGAAAAATGTATGGAAATATAAACAACTACAGGGACAACCGCAAAAGATACAAGAGCAAGCTTCCAGTTAATTCCAAGCAGTACAAGGGCAATTCCGAAAACCAGGAAAAGATCCTTGAAGACAAAGGTAATAACAGAGGTGAATAGCTCATGCATATTTTGAACGTCATTGGTAACCCGTGTCACGAGCCGGCCTACAGGATTACGGACAAAAAAAGTAACGGAGAGGCTCTGGATATGCGAAAACAGTTTTACCCTCAAGTCATGCATTATCATCTGGCCTGTATATTCCATAATCATAATCTGAAAAAAATTAAGGGTAAAGTTTGCGATTATAATAGACAAAAAGAGAGCGGCAATAACACCGATACCTTTAAGATCGTTTTTGCGCAGTATAATAATATCTTTTTTTTCCAGTTTGGACAGGTCTTCAAAAGATATGGACGCGGATTTTTCGTTAACTTTAAAAAGCTCCGGATACTTATTTATAATTGCTCTGATTTTAGAGTCTGATAAATCAGTGTGCAGACGCCGTATGTTTTTTTTTGAGGTATTAACGGCGTCCCCGGCAGAATTTATACCGGAATTTATGCCGGGGACTATATAGCGGTCTATTGCAATTTTGGTGACATATGGGATAGAAAGGTCTAAAAGTGTAATAAAAACAACAAGAAGAACCGAGATAATAAAAAACAGCCTGTACGATTTGACAAAAGGATAGAGCCATTTTATCATTTTTACGTCATAAGGCTTGTCAAGTCTCTTTTCTTCAAAATATCCGTAATCATGATACATTGTATTCCTCTTCCATTTCCTGCAGCCGGAATGTCTTTGCGTAATACCTGTTATATTTCATCAATTCTATATGCGTGCCTGATTCTGCAATACGGCCTTTGTCCAAAACAATAATTTGATCAGCAAATCGAACGGCAGAAAGCCTGTGTGAGGTAATGATAATTATTTTGTATGTGCTTAACGACCGGATTGTATTAATAATATCGGCGCCTGTTTCCATATCCACCTGGCTTATCGGGTCATCCAGGATCAGGACGGGCGTGTCCTGCAGCAGAGCGCGGGCAAGGGCGATACGCTGTTTTTGCCCGCCGGAAAGTATAATCCCTTTTTCTCCTATAATAGTTTCAAAACCGTTTGGGAACGATTTAATCGTAGTATCCACGGAAGCCTTTCCGGCAACCCTGATCAATTCGGAGTCCGTTATTTTTTTATTGTTAAACGCGATATTTTCCCTGATTGTGCCGGCAAATAAAAAAGGTTCCTGGGGCACAAAAGAGATCATCGACCTTAGATCATCTGTTTTAATATTGCGTATATCGATATCGTCAAAAAGTATGCGTCCATCTGAAACATCATAAAGCCTTGGTATCAGACTTAAAAGGGAAGTCTTGCCGCTTCCGGGAGAGCCCACAATACCTATAATATTACCCGGCTCAAGTTTTATGTCTATTTCAGACAGGGCAGGTAGCGCATTTTGTTTATAAGAAAACGATACATTTTCAAATACCATGCTGTTTTTTATCTCTTTGACCGGTATTGCATCGATGGCGTCATCTATTTGCGGCCGGGTTTCCAAAATGTTATTTATCCTGTCGAGTGATGCTTTGCCCCGCTGAACAAGGTTTACCACCCATCCTATAGCCATCATCGGCCATGTAATAAGTCCGATATAGCTGATGAAAGCAACGAAATCTCCCGGCGTGATTGTTTTAATGATGGTTTGGCGTCCGCCAAAATAGATCACTGCGACAAGGCTTAGGTTAGAAAAAAAGAGCATCATCGGGAAAAAAGACCCGACTACTTTTACAAGGCCAAGATTTTTCCGGGCATATTTTTTTGATATTTCCACCAGGCCTGATACCTCATTTTTTTCCAGGTTATATGCTTTTATAATGCGGATACCGGAAAATCGTTCTCTTACCACCTCTGTTAAATCCGAAAACAGACTTTGGACTTCTCCATACAGGCGGTGCATCTTTTTGCCGAAAAAACGTGTTCCGAAAATAATCAGCGGCATCGGTATGAGAACAAGTATGGTAAGTTTTACATTGATATACGCCATGAATCCGATAGCAGCGATACCGAGTACGATTGCGTCTGTTACGGCAACCATACCCATGCCCGATGCCATCCGAATATTTTGGATATCATTTGTGGCATGCGCCATAAGATCCCCTGTCCTTGACTTGTCGAAATATGAGGGGGAAAGAGTCTGAATATGGAAAAACAGCCTGTTACGCAGGCCTTCTTCAATCAGTCTGGATGTGCCGATCAGACAAAAACGCCAAACATATCGGAATATTCCTATCATTACGGCAACACCCGCCATATAAAGAGCATAAAACAACAGACCGGTTAAATCGATCTGAAAACTTGTAAGATCGTCAACAGCCCATTTTATGATACGCGGGATAAAAAGCTGCAGGAAATCTACAGCAATCAGGCAGGCGGTGCCGAGTAAAATTATAAAACGATTTTCTACAAAATAGGGCTTTATTAACTGTATGGATTTCATATCAATTTACTCTAACGGATTTAAGGGCTATTATCAAATTTATTCTGATATGGTTGAAGCTGTCTGAAATTTGATAATAATAAATGCTTTTCAAACAGCAAAGTTTGTATTAATAGTATGAAAACTTAAATCAAATACCGTGGAATTGACAAATTATGGAACGAATTTTATCTGAAACCTACGACAAATACATTAAGGCCCTGATGGACATCAGTCGCGCCATTACTTCCGATCTTTACCAGGAAGATATTTTAAAATTGATAGTAATGGTTACAGCCAAAGTGACCGGTGTTGAAATATGTTCTTTATGGCTGATAGACGACAGTGTCAATCCCGTAAAAATCCGTTTAAAAGCATCGCAAGTTCTTGACCCTGATTATATGAAGGAACGCTCCTTAAATTTAAATGAGGGTGTGGTTGGTTTTGTAGCTACCAATAAACATCCGCTTATCATTGATGATGTCATGAAGGAACCACGCTTTAAGGAAAAAGAGATGGCCAAAAAGCTTGGGCTGGTATCGATGGTCAGCGTGCCCCTTCAGGTACGGGATGAAAAAGTTATCGGTGTGCTAAACTGTTTTACCGCCACTCCCCATCTGTTTGCCGAAGCAGAAATAAATTTGATTACAACAGTAGCCAATCAGGCGGCTGTGGCGATAATGAATACGGAACTTATGGTAAAAACCAGGGTGATATCAGAGGAACTGGAGTCACGCAAACTGGTGGATCGGGCCAAAGAAATACTCATGCATCGACGTGGAATGACCGGGAATGACGCGTTCCGATGGATACAGAAACGTAGTATGGACTCACGTAAATCAATGCGGGATGTGGCTGATGCCATATTACTTTCAGAAGAACTTGAATAGAGATGCCTTTTTAAATCGATTTTGCGCAAGTTATTGTAAGGAATTCAGCTTGAAAGTGAGGGCAAGATGTTTGCCACCAATTTTGATTTTTCCGAATTTGCTGATATAATTTTACCATTAAAAATTATTATGTCGGTGCTAACACCGATATCATAAACATTTAGCTGCTCGACAAGGACATCCAGTGTCCACATAACATTGCCGCGAAAAATAATTTCATCCTTAAGTTGTATTGCAATATCGATTTTGGTGCCTGGATGGATAATTTTGGCAACCTGGAGTTTTAGGCCATTTCCACTAATGTCGGTTACAAGAGTCATTAATGAAGCTTCAGACGTATAAATAATGGCATCAAACTTTACCTTATGCCTCTGTTGTTTTCGGCGCTCGGCAGACATCATAGACGGGTCTCTAAAATTATAAAAAATGTGACGAAAAACAAACTCATTTTATATACTATATTTTTTATATTATTTCAACATCAATTTTTTCTGAAAAAATATAAAGTTTTTTTAAAAAACTATAGACAACATATTATAAAGAATGTTAGAAGTAAATTAAGATTTTAAAAAAAAATTGCAAAATTTTGAAATACTCCAGACAGCTTCATATTTGCAAAAACAAGATCGGAGGTGATTTGTTGAGTAGTGTTGTAAAAAAACGGAAAAAAAAGATGAGAAAACATAAGCACCGAAAGCTTTCAGCCAAAACGCGGCATCAGAGAAGAAAAGGCAAATAAAAAACAAAAAACCGCCATAATATTAAAAATAATGGCGCTTTTTTGCTTGTGTTGTTATGGTTTGCCGGAATAGCTTTTGAGATATTTAAATAATTCCGAATCTGTTGAAAGAATTAGAGAGCTGTCTTTATCCAGGGATTCGGTGTAAATTTCCAGTGTGTTAATAAACGAATAAAACTCGGGGTCTCTGCCATATGCATCGGCAAATATTTTTGTCGCCTTTGCGTCGGCTTCCCCTTTTATTTTTTGAGCAACCTCATATGCTTCCGATGTAATCTGTTTTAAATCGCGTTCTTTTTCACCAAGTATCTTGCGGGATTCACCCTGTCCCTCGGATCGGTATTTTTCCGCAATCTGTTTGCGCTCTGCAACCATGCGGCCATAAACCGACTGTCTTACCTGTTCCACATAATTAATACGCTTGATTTTTACATCGACCAGTTCAATGCCGAATTGTTCAAGTTTGGGTCTGGCCTGCTTCAAAATGCCTTCTGTTATTTTTTCCCTGCCTGTTTTGACGGCAAACGCTTTTTTTTCCTGTTTTGTATCTTCAAGACCCGTTTCAAAAGTGTCCAGCCCCCTGTTGCTTTTTCTGACGGTTTCTATGAGTTTGTACGAGGTAACAAAATTTCTGACAGCCGGGCCTATGATATCATCCAGCCGCCCAAGCGCGCTGGTGGTATTATTTACCGTCTGAAAAAATTTAACAGGATCGACGATTTTCCATCTTGCAAAAGTGTCAACCCATATATAGGTTTTACCGAGAGTCGGTATTTGCCCCGGGTCGCCATCCCATGCTAAAAGATTTTTTGGAAAAAAAGTGGCGTTTTGGATAAACGGAATTTTAAAATAAAGTCCCGCATCTTTTTTTGTTGTACCGACAACTTTTCCGAATTGAGTAACAACAACCTGTTCTGTCTCGTCAACAATATATGCTGAAGCAAAAACAAAAAGAATTACTATAATGCCAAGAACTAATATAACGCCTTTATATTTCATTTTTCCGCACCGTTTCGTTTCCCAAGATTAAGTAATGGTAAAAGATTTTTCTGATCCGCATCTATTATATATTTTTCACCGAGTTTTGGTAACAGATCTTTTAGCGTTTCAAGATATAACCGCCTTTTTGTAACGTCTTGCGCCTTGACGTACTCTTTATAAAATTGCGTAAATCTTGAAGCATCACCATTTGCGCG
>JAUVKB010000168.1 GCA_030596405.1 Deltaproteobacteria bacterium | reverse complement strand
TGAACAAAAACCTTGCCTTCATTTGCAATCTCTTTTTTTACGATTCCTGTTTCCCCGATAAGACCTTTTGCGCCGGTTAACGGTTTTGCCATATGTGACTTGAAAACCAGACCGGCAACAACGATAAAAAAACCTGAAATCAACATAGTCGTCGGCAAAATAACTTGCAAAGAAACCCTTAACCCCGAACCATTGCTCTCAAACAGCATTAAAGATCCCAGCAAAAGGGAAACAACCCCTGCAACGCTTAAAAGCCCGTAACTTGTAATCTTCATCTCCAGAATAAACAGAACAATCGACAGGAGGATAAGCAGGATGCCGGCATAATTGACGGGAAGCGTCTGCATTGCAAAAAATGCCAAAATCAGACAAATAGCGCCGATTACACCGGGAAAAACAGCGCCTGGATTGGAAAGTTCAAAATAGAGACCGGCAAGACCTATCATCAAAAGTATGTATGAAATATTGGGATCACTTATAACCTTTAATATCTTTGTCCTTAAATCCTCTTTCAATATTTTCTTTCCAGCGCCGTCAATGGTTAAAACCCCTTTTCCTTCAACCTCCAGCCCGTTAATCTGGCGAATAAGATCGTCAATGTCTTTTGCAATGATATCAATTACATTTTCTTTTAACGCTTCTGTTTCCGTAATCGACACGCTTTCACGAACAACATCTTCGGCCCACTTAATATTTCTCCCGCGCTTTTTTGCTATACTCTTTGTATAGGCAACCATATCGTTGATCACCTTTTCCGACATAGTCTTATTTATTTCCTTGCCGCCGATGCTCACCGGATGCGCAGCCCCGATGTTCGTCCCCGGAGCCATTGCAGCAATATCCGCGGCCATTGTAATCATAACTCCCGCTGAAGCAGCCCTTGCCCCGCTCGGAGACACATAAACAACAACGGGCGTCTTGCTTGCGAATATGGCCATAACAATTCCGCGCATCGATTCAGCAAGTCCTCCCGGGGTATCCAACTCTATTACAATACAGCGACCGCCCTCATCTGAAGCCTTATTAATCCCTTTTATTACAAATTCAGCCTGACCAGGGCTTATTGCGCCTGATACTTTAATAACATAAATATCATTTGTTCCCGCCAAACCGTTTCCGGAACAAAGCAAAAGAAACAAAGAAACAATAATAAAAATAACCCTGTTTTTCATATTTTTAAATCCTGCTCTTCTAAAAAACTAATATTTATATTCCTTCATCAACTTTTTCATATCATCCCACACATCACGTTTTTTATCCGGGTTGCGAAGAAGATATGCAGGATGGTATGTGGGCATAACCTTTATCCCGTTGTAATCATGAAAACGCCCCTTAAGCCTTGAAACAGGCGTTGTTGTTTTAAGGAGACTCTGGGCGGCAATTGCCCCAAGGGTGCAGATAAAATCGGGCTTTATGACCAAAAGCTGGCGACTTAAAAACGGCATGCAGGTCTCTATCTCGTCAGGCTCAGGGTTCCTGTTCCCCGGCGGGCGGCATTTTATAATATTGCAGATATAAACCTTGTCACGGGTTAAATTCATGGACTGAATTATTTTGGTAAGAAGCTGCCCTGCCGCGCCGACAAAGGGCAGTCCCTTTTGGTCTTCATCATAACCCGGAGCCTCTCCGATAAATACCAGTTTTGCATGGGGATCTCCCTCGCCGAAAACAATGTTTTTACGCCCTTTTGAAAGCTTGCAGCGCCGGCAATCGTCTAGGCTCATCCTTATCTCCGGCAATGTCTCCGGCAAAAAAAAACTGCTCCCCCACTTTTTGACAGTCTCGATGCTTTCCTTTGAACAGTCAAACCCGCGGCATCCTGTTTCAGCCAAAAACCGGAAGGTGTTTGAAATTTCTCCGGTCAGATCTGCAAAATTTTCAATAACGGATTTTTTTCTATTTTTGGAATTTTCAGCTTGAGTCTTCATTACATGCTGTTTTTTAAGTATGTTACAATACGATTCAGAAGAATATGGGCAACGGCATCCTTTTCCATTGTCGGCAAAGATTCCCTTGACCCGTCTTTATGAAAAAGTGCAACCGTGTTGGTATCGGACCCAAAGCCCGAAGCGGAACCTCCGATCAGGTTTCCAACAATAATATCAAGATTCTTTTCTCTGAGTTTTTTAACTGCATTTTCTTCAAGATCCTGTGTTTCCGCTGCAAAACCTACAAGCACCTGATCCTTTTTTCTTTTGCCGAGTTCTTTTAGAATATCCTGATTTTTCAATAAATTCAACGTTATTTCATCTTTTTGTTTTTTTATTTTATGTTTTTCAGGATCTTTCGGCCTGTAATCGGAAACAGCAGCCGTCTTTATAATAATATCAGAAACTTTCATCTGTTCAAACACGGCATCAGCCATTTCCCCCGCGGTTTGCACCCTGACTACGCTTACGTTAAGCGGATCCGGCAAATTCGTGGGCCCTGTAATCAGAACGACATCGGCGCCTCTTTGTTCCGCGGCTCTTGCAATGGAATAACCCATTTTCCCTGAAGAAGGATTGCTGATAAACCTTACCGGATCGATCGGCTCCCGGGTAGGACCTGCTGTTACAATTACCGTTTTATTTCTCAAATCCTTGGGGGTAATACAGCTTATAAGTCTGTCTAATATATCTTCCGGCTCAGGGAGACGGCCCGGTCCGGCCGTGCCACAGGCAAGTTCCCCTGATTCAGGAGACATGATAAAATATCCGTCTTCTCTCAATATTTCAAGATTCCTTTGAACCGGTTTGCTTTTGTACATATTAACATTCATGGAGGGACAAAGAATCACCTGCGATGTTACCGCTAGCATGAACGTGCTTAACGCGTCATCGGCGATCCTGTTTGCAAACTTTCCGACAATATTGGCTGTTGCCGGAGCAACAACTACAACATCCGCCTCCTGCGCCCATTCAATATGTCGTATGGAAGGATCATTATTTTCAAACAGGCCGGTACACACCGGTTGCCCGGACAATGCTTCAAAGGTAAGCGATCCGACAAAAGAGGCTGCATTTTTTGTCATGATAACCCTGACATTTGCACCCTGTTTTTTAAGCAGCCTTAAAAGTTCCACGCTTTTATAAACTGCAATACCCCCGCTGACACACAATACGACATTTTTGTCGGCAATAACTGTCATTGATAATTTATCCCCCCTTTAGCTCAATAAGTCACCTGTTTTTTATATATATCTTTATTAAACAAAAAGGTCAATTCTGATACAGCGATTCTCGGTAAAAATACATTTTTAGAAAAACCGTTAAATTGTCCGTGGTGAAATTCTTAAAAGGATATGCGATTGCCCTGCCGTAATGCCTACCAGGCGGAAATTGTTGTTTGCAATAGTTTAAAACATTATGATAAACAAAAATATTGTTTAAATTTTCAGCATGGATACTCTATTATTCTATGGAAAAGCATTCCGACGACAAACAAACCAAGCTTGCGTTTTCAGACATAAATCTGGTCAGACAGCTCTTTGGTGAGCGGAACAACAACCTCAAAAAAATTGCAGACGCAACAGGTGTCACAATTTCTGCAAGAGGGAATACTGTATTTATTCATGGTGACCGGGTTGCAAATAAGCTTGCGCAAAACATACTAAAACAGCTTTATAGTTTGCTAAAAAACAAGTATCCCGTTTACCCCAACGACATTGACTATGCGGTAAGAGTTTTAAGCGAAGATGATTCTATCGATTTAAAAAGTATCTTCCTGGATACAGTCTATATTACGTCAAAAAAAAGTACTATTACCCCAAAGAGTCCTGCACAAAAAGAATATATAGATGCTATACGAAACTATGACATTGTTTTTGGAATAGGGCCGGCTGGAACAGGTAAAACTTATTTGGCGATGGCGATGGCTGTCTCGGCTCTTTCAAAAGGGCTGGTAAGCCGTATTGTTCTTACAAGGCCGGCGGTTGAAGCAGGTGAAACCCTTGGGTTTTTACCTGGAGACATTGCAGAAAAGGTTGACCCGTATTTGAGGCCCCTCTACGATGCGCTCCATGATATGATGCGGTTTGAAAGGGCCTCAAAATTGTTACAGCAGGGCGTTATCGAAGTGGCTCCCATCGCTTTTATGCGTGGTCGGACATTAAACGATTCCTTTATTATTCTTGATGAAGCACAAAACACAACTGCCGAACAGATGAAAATGTTTTTAACCCGTATAGGGTTCAACTCTAAAGCTGTCATAACCGGCGATATAACCCAGATCGATCTTCCGGCAGACAAGCCTTCAGGACTAATTCAAACAAAGAATATATTACAAGAAATTGAGGGTATTAAATTCGTCTTTTTTTCAAAAACAGACGTGGTCAGACACAAACTGGTTCGGGAAATTATCAGCGCATATGAGGATATGGATGCGGAAAAATCCGGATAGTTGCATGTCTGTCTCAGTTACAATGTAATTATAGCCAAAATTATAATCGGTTGCAGCCATAAGGGAAGACGGTGAAAATCCGTCGCGGGCCCGCCGCTGTAATCAGGGACAAGCGCCGTAAATTGTCACTTTTCACGTTATGTGGATGGGAAGGCGCGGTAAGTAGAAAGATCCGAAAGTCAGAAGACCTGCCTGTGGAGCATTAAACAGCATATGAACCTTCGTGGTTGAGGGTTTAGGCTTATACGCTTCGAGGGCAAAAACAGGGCCCCTGATCGATTTTTTCCGATCAGGGGTTTTTTTGTATATTCTATTATTTTTTAAATCAGGAGGAAAATAAATTGAAGAGTTTTATGCTATCCATT
>JAUVKB010000142.1 GCA_030596405.1 Deltaproteobacteria bacterium | reverse complement strand
TTTTTTTCCAGCGCAAAATATTCATCCGGGAGCTGGCCTCCGATCCGTGTGGCGCATTCACTTGCGTCAAACTTGGTTATTGCGCGTATGCCCGATTTTCCCTCCAGCATTTTTCCCCAGCACTCATCGGTTGAAATTCCCAGCGGACAAATCATGCCTATACCTGTTACTGCTACAGGCTTGTTTTTGCACATTCGGTTTATACTACTGCTCAATTAAATCGTCTCCTTCTCCGATTTCGTCAATCAGAT
Source organism: Deltaproteobacteria bacterium (assembly GCA_030596405.1). Classification (GTDB taxonomy): domain Bacteria; phylum Desulfobacterota; class Desulfobacteria; order Desulfobacterales; family JAUVKB01; genus JAUVKB01. The sequence continues at coordinate 5,373 of JAUVKB010000142.1, read as the reverse complement.
CTTCTCCTTTTTCGATAATTTCATACACGGCGTTTAGTGTTTCTCCCACAGTGTAAACAGGATTCTTGAGCATATATTGTCCGATGGTGCGCACCTCAAGTTCGATCCCGTATTTTTCTTTAAGCTCTTCTATCATCTCTAAAAACAGGATGGAATCGCCTCCAAGATCATCAATTATATTAGTGTCTTCAGTAATTTCCTCCACATCGATTTCAAACTCATCCGCCAAAAACTCCCTGACTTCGTCTAAAATTTCCTTTTTGTTCTCGTCTGTTAACTTTCGTTTCATTTTTTTCCTCTTAAAACTCTCTGTTTGAAATATAATGGCTGTTATGACGGTTTGATCATCCCGGAAATCAACCGGGCAAACCTCTCACCCGCGTCAAGGATGTTTTCATCCTCATTTTTCGGCCTGGACATGACAACCGATTCAAGTAATTCCTCAATCGCCTTGCCGCGGGCCGCCAATATTGTTTTAACAAATAAAAGTACCCTGGGGAAAAATTCCTTTTTCGGAAAAACCCGGCTCACAAGGTTTAAATTCAAAGCCCTGGAAGCGGATATTATATCTCCAAGCAAAATCATTTCCAGAGCCTTGGGCTCACCTACCACGCGTATCAATCGCTGAATACCCCCCAACCCGGGTATTAACCCTATCGAGACTTCAGGCAGCCCGAACCGAGCTTTTTCAGAGCATAATCTTATATGACAGGTCAAGGCAAGCTCTAGACCTCCGCCAAGGCATGGGCCGTTGACGGCGGCAATAACGGGTTTGTTTAAGCCGGAAATAAAATTAAAAATCTTGTTCCCATAAATGACCGTCTCGCGGTCAAGTGAATATGGGCTCGACCTGATTTCTTCAATATCAGCGCCTTTGGAAAAAATTTTGCCTTCGCCTGTAAAAATAATCGCATCAACATCAGGAGACAGCATCTGACCACGGCACAGATGCAACTCCTTGAAAAAGTCGCCCGGAAGATAATTATGGGGGGGATTGCTGATCTTAACGATAAAAATTCTGTTTTCTACAGACAGTTGTAAATATTTGTATTGCGGCGCTTCCATTATGAGGCAAACCCACTTTTTTTGAATTATCTAACAGTACTCCAGAACAAATCCGGCATGCATCCATTTGCTCGATTCAGTCACAAAACTGACCAGACAATCGCCCGTCTCTAAATTTGTCTCTTTCATGTAGTCATCAATCGCTATAATTATGGCCGGAGCCCCCTGATATCCCCGTGTGCTTAACTTGGTATAAAAAGGCAAATCAGGATTCTTAAAATCCTTTTTTAAATTTTTAACGGCAAGATCCATCATATGCCTGGTCGGTATATTGGCAAAAAAACATTTTACTTTGGAAACATCGATCTGCATTTTATCCAGCATTGTATGGATACCCTCACCAAAAAACTTGGGGGCCAGTTTTGCCACGGTTTTGATATCCTGGGTCAAATGGTGCAAACCTTGTTCGTAAATAGTGGAAAAATCACAATTTGCAGCGCCGATGTCCATTCTCATGGATGGTTTAATACCCATTCCCACCGATTCCAGATAGGTATCGACCACTTTAAGCCTGATTTTCTCAGGCTCCTTTGCCGAAAGTACAATAGCTCCCGACCCATCACTTAAAAACCAGCGCAGCACCGCCTGCTCTTCAGTCATACGTTCCTGGTTAAAATACTCGGCGCGCAAAAAAACGGAGGACAACTGGGAAGCGACTACAAGCGCATTATTATACCTGCCGTTGGCAATCATATCGGTTGCAACCTGCAGCGCCTTGTAAATCGAAGTGCAGTTTGAATGAATCGACATCTCCGCACAATACGGGATACTAAGAGCATCCTGGAGCAGCACGCTTGCCGGAGGGCACGTACAATCGTAAAATATACCTGCATAGACAATCAAATCGATGTCTGGAGCATCTATTTTTGCAATCTTCAATGCCTGTTGCGACGATTTGACAGCCATGGAAATATTCGTTTCCGTGGGCTGCCTGGTTTTTGGATCCAGGGCATAGTGAGAATATTCAACACCCAGCATCTCCTTCATTACAGGCCGCATCCGATTAATACGTTTAATGAGTTTTTTAGGCGCATCTGTAATTTTTCCCAGCACATCTTCAATGTTGTCAAAGGGAACAGGATCGCCCGGTGAAAAAGAGCCTATTCCCGCTATATAAACATCCCTTATTGCTTTATGGCCTTTTATTGCGTTATCCATGTAATCCTCTCATCAAACATCGTGTCTTTCCATCACGATGGTAAAGTTATGACCGCCAAAACCAAACGAATTGGATATTGCCGCTTCAAGAGAATCGACCTTTCTGGCCTTGTTCGGCACGTAATCAAGATCGCACTCCGGATCAGGCACTTCGTAATTTATCGTAGGTGTAATTATCTGATTATACAGGCTAAGAGCTGTCACGCCGAATTCAATAGCTCCTGCCGCGCCTATTGAGTGACCGGTCATCGATTTTTGTGAACTTACAGGAATATTGTAAGCATTTTTGCCGAAAACCCTCTTGATCGCTTTTGTCTCGGCAAGATCATTGTGGTAGGTCGAGGTGCCGTGTGCATTGACATATCCTATCTTTGATTTGGGTATGCCCGCGTTTTGTATGGCTAATTCCATTGTTCTTGCCATTTCTCTTCCCTCAGGTTCCGGGGCCATAATGTTAAAAGCTTCAGAAGTGCCTGCGGCCCCCGACATTAAGGCATATATCCTCGCGTTCCTGCGCACCGCATGCTCATAAGGCTCCAGCACAACCGCGCATGCCCCTTCAGATACCACAAACCCCGTCCTTTTCTTGTCAAAAGGCCGGCTTGCCTTTTCAGGACATTCATTTTGTTCCGACAGGGCCATCAGATGATTAAAACCGTCTATGGTCTCTTTTATAAGCATCGTATCGATACCTATGGCAATACACATATTGCCGGAATGCCTCACATAGTCATAAGCTGATCCAACGGCAAAAGCGCCTGAAGCGCAAGCGGTGGCAATATTAAACGATGGTCCCTTAAGACCGAATTCGATACTTACGCAGGCGGAAAGCGCATTCAGCATTTCATGAGAAAAAGTAAATTTCTTTTTTCTGGTGCTCTCAAAAACGATTCGATCCCCAAAAGTAGAGCCTCCGCAACCGGTTATCACACCAACTCTGCTCCCTTTTATTTCTTCCGTGTCTATTTTTCCATCTTCAACAGCCTGTCTGGCGCTCAAAATTGCAAGACGCGAGGGCAGGATGCTCCGCTTGAATACTCTGGGAGAAAAAGCGTTTTTCTCAATTTCAAAGTATTTATCAGGAAGCTGCGCTGCAATTTGGGTTAAACACTCGCTTGCATCAAACCTTGTAATCCTTCCAACCCCTGATTTACCCTTAAGCATGTTTTCCCAGCATTCAGCGGTTGTGACTCCAAGGGGACAGATCATTCCGATCCCTGTAACCGCCACAAAATGATCCTTATTCTTATTGCCGCCCATCACATAAAATCCTTTATACTTCAAATAAGCTTAAATTACTTAAACGCCGATCAATTAGACCGGTTAAAACTTGTAAATAACATTTAAATATCATACCCATAAATATCAAACGTTTGCAACCATTTTTCCCTTATTCTTTTCTTTATGGACGGTGACAACCTGAAAATATTTTTCTTATAATTTCCAAGGCTTTTAATATGCGCGGAAGCGTATGAAGAAAAAATATCAAAATCAGGCAGCCCCAGGCGGTCGTAAATAAATCTCATCCGGCCCAACGGGTCTTTTTCCAAATCTTCAAACCTTATTTCAACAAAGTTTGAATCGGGAATTAAAGATTTTTCTTCATGAAAACGTTTATACATTTGATCATAGTTCGACAAGATTATTTCGATTATTTCGTTGTTATTTACAGTCTGGAGAAACGAGAGGGAAAAAGCGTCTCTCCATAATTTTAAGTTTGACGGGAAAACATCATACGGATTCCTTATAATATGGACAAACTTGGCATCGGGAAACAATTTCAGAAGTGTCCTTATCCTGGCGGTGTGAGGCGGGGATTTAAGCACAATCCTTTTATTTTCAAAAACGGTTAGCTTTTTTAATAAATAAATAAATGCTTTCCCCCATAGTTCTTTCTCCTGCTCGTTTCGAAAATCCGGATATTTGTAACCTGATTCTTTCCCATATTTTACAGGAAACAACACCTCCATATAGGGAGATATGCCTGTAAGGGCAGCCATTGCAAATTCATCTTCCGCCGGCTCGTAAACGCCGAATTTTACATTGTCCATCGGTCTTTTTTTGATAGGTATTATAGGGTCCATTCTGCCGGCAAATTTTTGAACATCAGAAAAAAGAAAAGAACCCGGGGCCAAAGCCTGATAAGTACGTAAAAAAGTATGATTGGGATCCCGGCACATCAGATTGTGAAGAAACGTTGTGCCGTTTCTCCAGTGCCCTATCAAAAATATCGGCGGATCGGCAAGTTTTGTTGAATCTATTTCCATGGAAAACCGGCGGCTATCACACCCGGAAAGGACTGAATGAATAATAGATGTAAAGAAAAGATAGCCAAGTTTATCAAGGCATTGCCAATCTACCTGAAATCTGTTCGTCCTCAGGATATTAAACAATGTTGATAATGAAAATCCCTGGACAGGTTGCCGCCGGACCTGCTTTCCCCACGTCACATGAATCTTTTCCGGCAGTATAACGCCGTTGAAAATATCTTCATTTTTATGCGCCAAAAACAAATCCTTAACCAGTTTGGAATTTTTCATGAAGGACTCATCCTGAATTTACCCCAAAACAGCCCAAAATCTTTTGCAAAACGATTTCTTACGGGTGTATAAATGAATTGTCAACCTGAAAAACATCTATTTTGAAAACAGTTTCATATAAAGTTTAAGGTCCTTAACTGCCGATATGATATTTACAGTCCCTTTTTATAAATGGTATAATGGTATATAGTAATGGTAACGGTTTCTAACCACTGACAAGGGAGCATCTGATTGAAAAAAGATAAAACAGCGTGGAAACGTATGGTTTTCAAGGGAAACAAAATCTGGCTTGCCACAAATCAAGACGGAGGTCAAATTGTCAAAAACGGCAAGGTGCTTATCAAGTACGATCTTGATCAGGATTATGAATACTGGGTCCATGAAAAAGGAGTTAAACCGATTAACTTTCCCGAAGAAAAAAAAGCGGGCAAAAAACCGCCAAAAAATCATAAAACACCAGATAACAATAAAACAACTAAACAAAAAACAGATATTTGCCACGAAGACAAAACTGCCCGCAAAAACACAATATATGTTTATACAGATGGGGCATCTTCAGGAAATCCCGGCCCATCGGGCATAGGCGTTTTGATGCGTTTTGGAGAACATG
>JAUVKB010000224.1 GCA_030596405.1 Deltaproteobacteria bacterium | reverse complement strand
GGTCGTGACGGTTCTTTTTGATGTCCGCCAGATGGGCATCCTTTTAAAGGGAGCAAGGCTCAAGGAAGACTGGATTATAGAAAAAGGCAAATGGCGCATCGATATGAAGCCGGGCCCCAGGTCTCCATTTGAATAGCGGTTTTGTTTTCCATAATGCAGGACATGAAATAAAAGTTTGACTGGGCGTACGCAATAACGTATTTTACAAGAAAAACTATTGAGGTGTGCCATGCCGACATTATCAGCAACTGAAGCAAGGACAAAATTATACCGGCTTATAGATGAGACTTCGATATCACACGAGCCAATCGTAATTACCGGAAAACGAGGGAACGCAGTTCTTATCTCGGAAAGTGACTGGCGTGCCATTCAAGAAACGATATACTTACTCAATTTGCCGGGTATGCGGGAGTCTATAAAAGATGGTTTGGCAACTCCAATTGAGGACTGCAACGAGGAAATTAATTGGTGAACTGGCAAGTTGTTTTTACCAGACAAGCTCAAAAAGATGCAAAAAAATTGTCCGCTTCCGGGCCGTCTCCTTTTGAATCATTTAACAGTTTCCTCTTCTTTCAGCTTGTCCTCAAGTTTCTTTATAAATTTATCACTTACCCTCAATCCTGTTTCCTTTGCCTTTTGGGCATGTTCCATGGCCTTTTTATATTCTCCCTGATCTCTGCTCACAAGTGAAAGCCCAAACAGGGCTGTCCCAAGATCAGGCTTTATCGCCAAAGCATCATTAAATGCATTGGCGGCTAAAATATATTCCTCTTTTGCATGATACGCCAGCCCGAGGTTGGCAAAAGCCTCGGCATAATCCGGCTTTATTTTAAGAGCTTTTTTGTATGAAGATATAGCCTTGTCCACCTTTTTCAGAGTATAATATATAATTCCCGTATTATAATGAGCTTTATAATGCTTTGGATTTTTGGAGATCGCCTTTTCGTATTCGGCCACGGCTTTATCGAACATCTTCATTTTCTGACAGGCAAGGCCGAGCTGGAAATAAACGTCTTTGAGCCCTGAAGGATTGATCGAAACAGCCTGTTCATATTCGCGGATCGCGTCGCGGTACATCTTTTTTTGCGCATAAAGATTGGCCAGATTGTAGTGGGGCCAGGCAGCCTTCGGGTCAATTTCGGCCATGGTTTCGTATTCGGTTATAACCTTGTCGAATCTTCCTATTGCAAGATACGCATTGGCCAGATTTATGTGAAGAGGTATAATTTCAGGATTGAATTGAGCGGCCTTTTCATATTCCGCAATCGCATTTTTCAGCATATTTTTTTGCATATAAGCCATGCCGAGCATGTAATGCGCCTTGCCCGACAGTTCCGGGTCGAGTTTTATCGCCTTGTCAAACGCATCTTTGGCCTTTTCGGTCATCCCTTTTTGTGCGTATGACATGCCGTCCTTAAAAAATTCCGGAGCTGTTTTGTCTGTCTGCTGCGCATCGGTTTTATTTTCCGTGCAGCAGACGTTACGGCATGCAAAACATGTTATTAACATAATGAAAACAACAGTAAACGTAAATCCTTTCATTCCGGCCTCCTTTGCACCGTTCTTTTTTAAAAAGAATTGACTCGCACAGATTGTTATATTATGCAAGTAAAAATATAGTTTATGACTTTGTGAAAAACAGTTTAATCAAAAATAAAAACAGGAGAAATGCCGTGATGATATCGAAAAAATATATAAGTATTATCATTTTAAGCCTTGTTTTTCTTTTGTCCGGAGTATTTCAGGCACAGGGAGATAACAATGATGTCGAAAAGCTTGAAAAACTGGTCGAAAAGGGGAATGCGCCCGCCGCTTTTCAGCTTGGCCTTATGTATGAAAAGGGAGAGCAGGGCATTAAAAAAGATATGGCAAAAGCCTGTAAGTGGTACGGAAAAGCCGCAGACATGGGAAATGCGTACGCAATGAACCGGCTGGGCGTTATGTATTTTAAAGGGCTTGCCGGCCTGGAAAAGGACGTTGACAAGGCCTTTGAGCTGTTTAAGAAGTCGGCGGACATGGGCACGGACACGGGTCAGTTTTTCTGCGGCGTCATCTACTGCACAGGCGGGGGAAGCGTTAAGCAGGATTATAAAAAGGCTGTTGAATATTTCAGAAAAGCCGCTGCGCAGGGGAACCCCGGGGCCCAGGATTCTCTAGGCGTTCTGTATTATAACGGTCAGGGCGGTTTGAAACAGGACTATGTCGAGGCCGGAAACTGGTATGAAAAATCGGCTGCCCAGGGATATGCCGACGGTCTTGTACACCTGGCTTCCATGTATCAGCAGGGCAAGGGAGGATTGAAAAAGGACGAAGAAAAGGCAAAAGAACTGTATAAACAGGCGGCCGACAAGGGAAGCCCCGCTGCAAAGAGAATCGTGGACGGGTATATATTCAAAAGCGGCGGCGATGTCGGGCTGAAACCGGTTAAAGGCGGCAGTAAAGCTCCCATACAGGACAAATAATGGGAAAAGACGATTTTCAAAAAAGGAGCGCCAAAAAGAAAAGGCCGAAAAGAAAGTCCCATATTAAAAAAGAGCTTTCCGCCAAAAAAGAATTTTCCGGGTTTCCCAATGCGGAAAAATTTTTGTCGGCCGCCGCCGGATTCGGCAAAAAATACGGCGTTTTTCTCCTCGCGCTGATTCTCCTCGCCACGCTGTTTATCCGATATGCCCTGCCTGTCAGAGACGGTGATTTGTTCTGGCAGATGGAATACGGCAAATATCTTCTGGAAAACAGGACGCTGGTTCCAGATCATACAATCTATTCCAGGACTCCCACAGACGACGGCGTTATTTACTGCGCCTGGATAGGGGAGATCGCCCTTTATTTGATGCACAAGATTGGGGGGCTGCCCCTTCTTTTTGCATTCCGTTATTTCTGCATCCTGTTTGTGCTTTGGGCCGTATGGTTTTATGGCTGGCGGATGGGACGCCGGAAAGATCTTTTCACGTATCTTGTCCTGATGATTGTTCTTTGCATATCCGGTTCGGCAATGTATCTCAAGCCTGAGATCATGTCGATGGTTTTCATGGCAATCGCCGCCCTGCTCTATTTTTTTGTCAAATCGTCTCTTTTCGGCAAGCGTAGCGCAGTTTTTTTTCTCATCTAACCTGTCCTTTTTTGTGTGTGGGCCAACACGCACGGCGTTTTTATGTTCGGGCTTTTGATTTTAGGTGTCATTGTGTTCGGCGAGATAT
>JAUVKB010000198.1 GCA_030596405.1 Deltaproteobacteria bacterium | reverse complement strand
TGCATGGGCATCCTTAACAGCCTGGGCCATTTTGCCGCCCCGGCACTGGCTCCGATCCTTTTGAACCTTGCCATGATAGGCTCGGTGTTTATCATTTCACCTCTCATGAATAATCCGGTAACAGGCCTTGCTATCGGGGTACTGATAGGAGGGATTCTACAGCTTGCGCTTCAGATACCGTTTCTGATTAAAAAAGGATTTTTTTTCTGGCAAAAAACAAAAATTTATCATCCGGGGCTTAAAAAAGTGGGGGTGTTAATGCTTCCCGCCATATTAGGAGCAGCTGTTTACCAGATTAATATTCTCGTCGGCACACTTCTGGCGTCTTTACTGCCCGAAGGATCTATTTCATATCTCTATTATGCCGACAGGCTGGTACAGTTTCCTCTCGGCATATTTGCAATCGCCACGGCGACCGCTGTTCTTCCAAGCCTTTCACGACAGGCGGCGGCAAATGATCTTGCAGCAGTTAAAGACACCTTTTCCCATGCCATGAGACTGGTCTTTTTTATTACTCTGCCTTCAATGATCGGCCTGATTGTTTTACGGGAACCGATCGTTGCCCTGCTTTTTAAAAGAGGAGCGTTCGATTCTGAAACTACACGATTGACCGCGTACGCACTTTTATATTACAGTATCGGACTCTGGGCATTTTCATCCGTAAGGATTGTCGTTTCCGCCTTTTACGCACTGCAAGACACAAAAACACCTGTAAAAATGGCTGTAATATCCATTATTGCTAATATCATTCTCGGCATTATTCTCATGAAACCTATGGGCCATGGAGGTCTTGCGCTTTCCACCTCGCTGGCCTCCATGTTAAACTTCTGTCTTCTTTTACGTGCGTTAAAGTTGAAAATCGGAAAATTTGAATGGAAAAGCATCACTGCTTCCGTCTGCAAATCCATTACCTGTTCCGTTTTAATGGGTGCAGTTGTCTGGGGCATGGCGATTTTTATTATTCCTCCCGGACACACTGCCGTATCCGGTCTTCTGTTCGGCTTAACCGGGAGTATACTAACCGGTCTTGCTGTCTACAGCCTTCTTTCATTTTTAATAAACAGCCGGGAACTTAAGACAGCCCTGGCCGTTATCGGCGGAGACAAAATAAAAAGGTGAACGTGAAACAAAACATTCCGGTTGCTTTTGCAATACTTGCGCTTTGTTTATTGATCCTCTTTATTTTGTTCAGCGACAAAGGCTTTTTCGACCTAAGATCGCTGCAGAGTGAAAGGGACGGCTGGATCAAAAAAAATATGAGAGTCACCGATAAAAATATTTTACTATACAATGAAATCAACCGGCTAGAGCATGACCTTAAGTTTGTCGAAAATCTGGCAAGACAGGAACACGGTATGATAGAAAAAAACGAATTAATAATAAAAATCAATAATAGCAAGGAATCGAAAAGTGATTGAAGAACCGGATTTTTATACGATAACCATGGCAAAAATTTATGTCAGCCAGGGTTATCTGGAAAAAGCATACAAAGTTTACACGCATCTTCTGGAACATGAACCTGATCGCCGGGACCTGGCTGATGCATTGAATGAAGTTCAAAAAAAACTGTCTGAAAAAGAAAAAAAGAGGCCCGGGGATCTTGTCTCTTTATGCGGCAAATGGATAGATCTGATGTTCAGGTATAACAGGCTGCAAAAACTCAAACAGATTAAAAACAGATTAAACAGTCATATTAACGGATCGTTCCATAACTGAAAAAGGATTAAAAATATATGGATTCATTTCGTGTCGTCCCTCACGGGGGCGAACTGGTCAACCTGATTGTTAATTCACAGAGGACCTGCGTTTTAAAAAAACTTTCCAGGGACTTTGAAAGCATCACCCTGTCCAACCGGCAACTATCGGACCTGGAATTGCTCATGAACGGCGGTTTTTCTCCCCTGCAGGGTTTTATGACAAGGGCTGACTACGAACCGGTCATCGAGCATATGCGGCTTAAAAACGGCATATTATGGCCTGTCCCTATTTGTCTGGATGTATCTGAAAGCGAAGCAGGCCGTTTAAAAAAAGGCCAATCGGTTGCACTCCGTGATCGTGAAGGCTTTATGCTTTGCGTGTTACATATCGAAGATGTCTGGCCCATAGACAAAACTTATGAAGCAGAAAAAGTTTACGGGACAAAAGATACTCGCCACCCAGGAGTAAATTATCTTATCAATCACATCGGGACGCATTACATCGGCGGAAGTATTGAAGGGATACAGTATCCTTTACATTTTGCCTTCAGACGCCTTCGATACACACCTGTTGAAATACGATCCTTATACAAAAAATTGGGCTGGCGTCGAATCGTGGGCTTTCATACTCGAAACCCCTTACACCGCGCCCAGTTTGAAATAACATTAAGAGCTATGTCCCGTGCCAAAGCAAATTTACTCCTGCATCCTGTGGCAGGCAGCGTGAAACCCGGAGATATCGATACATATACCCGAATCCGCTGTTACATGGAAGTCGGCAGGAACTACCCCCCCAACATGATGCTTTTGAGTCTTCTGCCTCTGGCCATGCGTATGGCCGGGCCCCGAGAAGCCTTGCTGCATGCTATTATACGAAAAAATTACGGGTGTACCCATTTTATTATCGGAAGAGATCACGCGGGTCCTGGTCTGCGTCCGGATGGAAGCCCGTTTTACGATTCCGATGCGGCCCAAAAACTGGTTTTAGCTTTTGAAAATGAACTTGGCATAAAAATCGTACCTTTTGAAGAGATGGTTTATAATGTTGAAACAAACAGCTACATGCCGATCAGCGAGGTATCTTCCGGTGAACAGGTTCGCTCTCTTTCAGATGATTCATTTCATCAAAAACTTCGTTCAGGCAAACCTCTTCCGGACTGGTTTACATTCCCCGAAGTAATCGACACGCTTCGGAAGGCATATCCGCCTCGCCATAAACAGGGATTCACTATCTTTTGTACAGGCCTTTCAGGGGCCGGCAAATCGACAATTGCGCGCGTGCTTTACGCACGTTTTCTTGAAACGGGATTCCGTCCCGTAACCCTGCTTGACGGAGATATCGTGCGTCATAACCTGTCGAGTGAACTCGGTTTTTCCAAAGAGCACCGCGACATTAATGTGCGACGAATCGGCTTTGTTGCCGGCGAAATAACAAAAAACCGTGGAATCGCCATTTGCGCTCCTATTGCGCCCTACAGGGACACCCGGCGTCAAATCCGTAAAACCATAGAAAAATATGGCGGGTTTATAGAGGTATATGTGGACACGCCGCTTGAAATCTGTGAAAAGCGGGACCGCAAAGGGTTGTATGCAAAAGCACGCGCCGGTCTCGTCAAGGGTTTTACCGGTGTTAATGACCCTTACGAAACACCGGAAAATGCAGAAGTAATCATAGACACAACAGATATGACACCTGATGAAGCCGCGCAGGAAGTTCTGCTATACCTTGAACACACGAGTTTTATCAAATAACCATAAAGCTATAGTCCTGGCCGTTTTTTAATTATCGTCACGTCTCCCGACATCTGGATTACGTACTCGCCCTCCTGTTGCTCCCAGACGTGAACCGTCCCGCTCCAGGTCTGGCCGTCGTGGGTAACGGTCATCTTGTACTCGCCGCCGTAGCCCCGGATGGTGACCTGCCCGGCCGCGTCCGTCTCCCCCTGCCCGGCCGTCGTCCAGCCGGTGATGAGATCGCGCAGGGCAAAGTAGGCCGGCTTGGGATTGTTCTCCTCGTCCAGCAGCCCTCCGGTGTAGACAAAACTGTCGTTGTCGTTGATGCACCACCAGGTGATGGCCTCGACGCACTCTTTGCTGAAAGCAAGGGTGTAGAAATCGTGTACGTACTCGGCCTGCGTCGCCTCATCCCAGTGCCGGTGCCACCAGCCCGTGCCATACGCCTCCCAGTCC
>JAUVKB010000239.1 GCA_030596405.1 Deltaproteobacteria bacterium | reverse complement strand
CGTTAAGAAAAAACCATTAGAATTGAATTTATTTGTATTATTTTCTGGTATATCGTTGTACATATTTATATCTTGTCAAGTTTTTTCTTTACGACTTCTTATGCGTGAGTTTTTCATGGTTTAAGCAAATTATACCTGAAGCTATATATATTAGCTTCTAAGTAACAAAATGTTATTTTTAAAATAGAGGCCGGAAGCCCGGTTGTTTCGCTGAATAGTTACAAAAAATATAGACATTTACTTTACAATAGTCAATAATAATTTGATCGATTAGGGAGGACAAACTTTAGACGTGGTATAGACGGAGTATGCATGTCAGAATGTCATCCTGTAGACTGCCAATATTTGACAGGCAATTATTACGCAAACATAACGTCTCCCTTTACATGCAGGTTAAACATATAAGCCTCTGGCGTCAATGCTCTCTTTTTGCAGAGTACCATCGCTGGTCACCAGATAAAAATAATCATACAGGTTAAAGCAAAGACTTACGTTTACAGGGATAATACTCAGCCGCTGCCCGATCCTGGGAGGATTCTTGCAATGACTTACATCAAGCCAGCCGTGTTCTTCATGAAGGCGAAAAATCCGGGCCTCGGGATAGTCCGGAATATATCCCATTTCAAGGTTATCCCGGCGCAGCAACTGTTTTGCAGAAAGCCCTTTTGAACCGGCGTCAATGATAACCTGTCCTGGAGTCGCATCCGAAACAACGGTTGTCACTACCCTGGCGGCACAATTTTCCAGGGCGCAGTGTCCAAACTTTACAACAAAATAATCGTTTAAAAAAGCTGTTCCCACCCTTACTTCATTAACATGCGTGATAAGATGCGTCTTTTCCAGAGAAGGCGTGGAACCTGATGAAACCGTTTGGGGACAGAGTCCGGCGGTACATAGAGCTTTATAGACCGGCTCCCATAATTGATTAATCTGTTTGAAACTTTGCAGATCTCTGGCAGCATCTCCGTACAAATGTCCCAGGTAGATCTGGATACCGTCATAGCGGAGTCCGGCTTGTTTTTCTACATGTTGAACAAGCCTTATAATTTGTTCTGGATCGGAAAATCCGCATCTGTGAAGTCCTGCGTCGAACATGATATGAATGCCGATGACAGTTTTATGCCTGGCCGCTGCATTCGCAAGCTCGTTTATTCCATATTCGGAATCGACCGCAACTCTTATTTTATGTTTAAAAGAGAGCTCGGCCAATCGTAGTGCACGTTCCTTTCCTATGGCCGGGTAGGCTATGGTAATATCCAGCGCCCCAAGTTCCGCCATTTTTTCAGCTTCCCCGACTTTTGCGGCTGCAATGCCGACAGCTCCCGGTTCAATTTGCAGGCGGGCAAGATAAAGGGATTTGTGGGTTTTAATGTGGGGTCTTACTGCAAATCCATGCAGTCTCGCATAACTATAAATACGGTTTATGTTTTTTTTTATAATTTTTTCTTCTACAAGGAGAAAAGGAGTCGGAATGGATTCAGTGATATTTAATAACTTTTCCGTCACTTAATCCCCCTTATCTTGCCTGCCGATATCTTTGACCAAAAAAACCGAAGTATTATTAACCGGCGGTTTAGGCCGTATGCGTGCATATTCCTTGAATTCATGGGGAATATCCAAAACCGGTTTGTCATCCAAAAGGCGCCTTAAGCCTTTTTCATAGATCCGGTATGAAAGTTTTGTTCCATTATCAAGCGTTTTTGTAAGATGGGTAAAGATTTCATCTTTTGGGCAGGCATCAGCGCCAACCATAACCATCTGAACCTTTTCGTGCGCAAGTAAAGAAAAATGATTTCCCAAAATAATACGAATAGAGTCGGTAAGTTCAAGGGCTTTGATAAGTTTTTGGGAAAGGTTTGCATATTCCGGGATCTGTTCAATGCCGATGCCTTTAATCCCGTATTGTTTGTAAAGAGATATAAGACTCATCGGCAAAGGCCCGCTTCCGATAAAGACGACACTGTCATTTGATTTTAGATCCCCTCCTTTATATTCCATACGCGCCAGCTCAAGATAATTGGGATAAAATTTAAAATGCTTAAGCAAATTCCAGGGATCCGGAGCATCAATAATCGAGCGAGCGAATTCAATCTCCATTTTCAGTCCGTATATTTTTTTCAGATAAGAGATATGTTTTATGACCGGCTGAAATTTTTTATCGCAAAGTATTTCTTTAACATTTTGATCATCAACCTCTATCGCCGCCAGGCGGTTAAGTCTTTCAAAATGCAATCGGAAATCATCGTCAGGTTTGTGAAGTATTTCTTTATCCGTAAGATTGCAAATGGAAGAATAAATATCTAAAAATTCATCTTTAACATAATCCAGGCTGCTCCTTTTCATCCCTCCAACTCCGCAAAAACGGTGGTATTGTTTACCAGCCCGGTGGGAAGAACCTCTTTGACTATTTTAAAGCCTTTGATATCCGAAGGCCGCACAGGTTCATACAAAACAGCGCGCATACCTGTATAAGTTCGAAAAATAATAAAAGCTTTTTTTTTCTTTTCCAGAACCCTGCCCAGGCTTTTAAAAATACGCGCCTTAGGTTCCGCCAAGGCGGCGACAAGAGCTATATCCCAATCGAATTTTTCAAGATCCAAATCGTTGCTGTGTATGATTTCAACCTCTTTTTCCAGGCCAAAAGATTGAATCACCTTTGTTGACAGTTTTGCTGTTTCTTTGGAAGACTCCAGGCCGATTGAGCGTATGCCGTATAAACGGCTCAAAAGGATCAGGCTCATGGGAACAGCGCCGCATCCGATAAAAATCAGTCTGCTGTTGTTTGTAATATACCTGGCCTTTACCTGGTTTCTTATCAGCGTATCATAACGGGGATAAAGCGGAAATGCTTTAAGGGTTTCCCACGGGT
>JAUVKB010000076.1 GCA_030596405.1 Deltaproteobacteria bacterium | reverse complement strand
TACCTGGAAAAATTTCTTGGGATATCTTCAAGGCCTTTCGGCTTTGATATTCGGGTTTTAAGATAAGGTCCTCTTCCGTGCCTGGCAAAAGGATCGGCACGGACAGAGCTCATCGGATGGAAACGGTCAAGACAATCTATGTATGAAACTGTAAACCCGTGGCATCTTAGTATCGATGCAAGTGATAACAATCCCAGCGGCTTGGCCCAAAAATCATATGCTGCAAAATCATGGATCCAGGGATTAACCAGAAGTATATTCGGCATATCTCTCATCATGGATTAAAATATAACCAATCCCCGTTATTTTTGGAATTGCTTTTTCCCTCAATCAATGTAAAATTTATTATAATATTTATTTTATTTTCAGTTTCCACTTTAAAACTCAGCTTTGGTTTATTTTAAATTAAATATTATATGCAGCCGACTGGCAAGTAAAAAAACAAATGAAAGGGAGCAAAAAATGTTTAGAATTTATTCATTTTTTTTAGGATTAATCATTTCAATTTTATTCTTACTTAATTTTGCTGCGGCTCAAAATTTGAATAATGAAAACAAATGCATTGAAAAGGGATGGCAAAAAATTTCTGTAAATATTAATAGCCTTGAGAGAAACATTTTATGGAAAGGGCCGGAAGACTATTGGAAAAATGGGGCAATTATTGCTTTACATGGCGGCGGAGGAACATATTCAAACTATTGCAGTGCGAGGCTTCTGGCCAAACCTATGGTAGAATTTAGTGAGTTGGCGATCAAAGAAGGATTCGCCATTTTCTCTTTAGATTCCGGCAATGACCTTATGCTTGATGAGAACGAAAATCCTTGCGGAAAAAGATGGGATTGTTTGGCACAAAAGGGAAGGGATAATCTTGACCTTGATTTTATCGAAAAAGTAATAACAGATATAATTCCTGATCTACGCCCTCTAAATAGTGTTGAAAATATATTTATGACCGGCATATCCAACGGGGGTTTTATGACGATTCTGGCCGCGACACATTTTAATCATGCAATAACTGCGTTTGCCATAATTTCAGCCGGCGACCCTTACGGCACGCATATGGATTGCAGTGTAGAGTCCTTGCTGCGCCCCAGTACGCCTGGAGTATTTATTGATAATGAAACAGGCGAAATAATTTCCAAAGACGATGCCTGTTGGGCAATTACTTATCTTTATGAAGAAAAATGGCCTGAAATAACCGCTACAGAACCACCTTCCTTTAAACAATTCCACAATGAAGGAGATATCGGAGTTAACATATCCTGCATGAAAAAAGCCCAGGCATTACTTTCCCAACACGGATATAAAGACGACGGCCCTCACATACTCAATGATTCAGGCCCAAAAAAAGTGTGGAAACATTTCTGGTTAAGACGATACAATCGCCCACTAATTGACTTTTTTACAAAATTTACGGAAAAATAAAATAATAACATACAACAAAGGATATTTGTAAAGGGAGTAAAGATTATAATAACCTTTCCATTACATTTCAAGCTATTGGCGACGCGACAATTGTCACCGACTCAAAAGGCAGGACGGAACGATCCGTGGTGTGGTTATGGTCTTTCGTAATGTGGTGATCCCACGGGGAATTGAACCCCGGTTTCCGGCGTGAGAGGCCGGCGTCCTAGCCGCTAGACGATGGGACCATAATGTCCAAACAAAAAAACTTGGCATGAGTATAAGACTTGGCATGAATATATAAAAACGGCTTTTTTGTCAAATGCTATTTTATAAATTAATAATTTTATCGGGTTTCCGCCCTTTTCTATACCCGAAAACAAAATAGACGACACATCCGATAAAAGGTATAAGCGCTGTAAAACCCCAAAGCGCTTTTTTCCCCATCGAACCAAAATTCTTCCGGGCGACATCCAGTATTGCCCACCATGTTAATAAAAGGAAAAAAATGCCGATAGTTATAATAACCGTTATTGAATTCATTGGTTTTTTAATTAAAAGCTGTTATAAAATTTTTGGTTTAATCCAGACCCATTCATCCATGTATGCCTGTCTTATCTTTTTCAGATTCTTCCTTTGCAGGATAAAACGTGCAACCATACCCTTTAGCCATTCCCTGTGTTTTAATGCTTCCTCACTGCCGGAACAGAACTCATGGTCACTTTTGTCTATCTCAAATACGATATTGTCTTCCCGGACAACATATGTTCCTGAATTGCTGCATAGCATGCAGCGGACATTATTATCCTCAAGAAAACGAAAAGTATCGCCTCCGCACACCGGGCAACAGGTCACTTTTTTTTGAAGTGAAGAACCGAAAAGCGCCGAAGCCATCTCCACGGCTATATTTTTATTCTTGCCATCGATAAAAACTTCTCCCGGCAAAGCGCCGTAGACGATTGTGCTATACTTGTTGCCTGCTAAAATTACCCTGAAAAAATTTTCAATATCGAGCAATGTAGAACCTTCCTTACCCTTAATGCCCGCTATCCCGACACCCACGGCAGGTTTTCCCCACACCTTTTCGGCAAATGCATAAAAAGCAAGTCCTCTATCTATAAATCGCTTCAGGCATGAATTTGCGCCAAGAAAATAGGTGGGCACAGCCAAAATCAAGGCATCAGCATCGACAATTGAATCAAGCACCAAATTAAAGTCGTCATCGAGCACGCACCGCTCTTTTCCGCCTAAACACTTGTAACAACCTTTACATGGGAGGATGTTGAAATCGGAAAGGCGAAGAAGCTTCAATTTATGGGGCACGGACAAGTGCATGCTTATCTCTTTAGCCATAATCTCGCAATTGCCAAGTTTTCGTGGTGATCCGATGATACCAATAATTTTTTTCATGAACACACTCAAATTATGTGTCGCAATCGTTAACCGGTTTCTAAAAAATCGGTCAGAAAAATCAAGCCCCAAATATTACAGAGCATGTGCTTTTATCTGTATTTTTCAATCTCTTCTAAAATTTCAGGGGCCACCTCATAAGCTTGAGCCCTTGCCTTATCACAATGTGTTACGGCCAAATCATATTCCCCTTTTTCAAGATAAGCTATGGCAAGATTGTTATGGGCAACCGCAAAATCGGGTTTCATTTTAAGCGCCTTAAAATTAGTTTCAATACTCTTGTCAATCAATCCTTTCATCAAATATGCGTTTGCCAATGTGGTAAAAGCCTGAATAAACCTAAAGTTAAATGTCGTTGCTTTTTTAAGCGCCACAATAGCCTCATCAATATTCCCCCTTTGAAGTTCTATAAATCCAATATTTCCGTAACCTTCGGAAAATCCCGGCTTTGCCTTGACCGCACGCTGGTTGTATGCAAGACAGCCGTCAAGATCCCCATTTTTAAGGCAAATTCCTCCCAGTTGGACATAGGCTTCAGCAAGACCCGGGCTGCAATCAATAGCTTCCATAAGTTCATTTTCAGCTTCATTGTATTTTTTCAGGCCGATTAGAGCTACAGCCAAATTGTAATGGGATGTTCCGCACCCCGGGTTTGAAGCTATGGCAGCTCTCTGCATAGCTATATATTCTTCTACGTTTTTTGATTTCTGCATGATGACATCCTTAATCCACTCAAATCTGTTTGTTTATGATTTAAAACTGATGATCCTTCCAAAAACCTGCTACATCTTTTATAGTTATCTCCCAATTATTGTCAAGCTTGATGCCCATAAAACAGTTAAAATCGAGTTAGCCTAAACCCGTACGCTTTTGAATCCTATTAATTTCTTTTAACATTTGCCGTGCAATATGTTTCTTGTCCGAATCTTTAAGTTTTTCTAAAGCCCTTTTCAGATGAAAGGAGGCATTTTTTAAATTCCCTTCTTTTTTATAATAAATCCCCAGATAATAATGGGCTTCCCCAAAACTTTCATGTTTGCCATAAACATCTCCAAGAAAATATAAAGCCTGTGTATATTCAGGATGTTTTTCGACAATTACTTTAAAAACAGACACGGCTTTATCCAGATTGCCGAGCTCCATTTGGGTGCGTCCAAGGAAAAAGAGCCCTTCGGGATCATCCGGCGCCAGACTTATAGCGCTTTCCAGCGTAGTCAATGCTTCCGGGTATTGTCCGTCTTGAAAATAGATTCTACCTAAGTCTATTAAGATATATGGATCAAAAGCTTTTTTTTCCAATGCCCTTTTAATATGAACGACTGCATCTTTTCTGTTACCTGTTCTTGCCAGAATAAGCCCGTACCTGTATTGAGTCATGGGATCACCTGGATTTTTTTTGATATCCGCCTCACATTTTTTCAGAACTAAATTTTTTTCTCCGTAAAGGGTAACAAATCTGGTGTGGATCCTTTCAAATTCATTAAGGCCGGTAGTGTGCCTGTAATCGGATGCCTGGCCTGCTTTTTTTGACTTGCCCTCAAGCAATGTATCAAGATAGGCGATGCGCTCATCTGAACCAGGATGGGTCATCAAATAGGTGGGAATTTGTTCGGAACCGAACCAGTCCTTGCTCCGAATTTTTTTCAGCATTGTTAAAAGGCCCATTCCGCTGTATCCTGCTTTGGTGAGGTATCTTAATCCTATCTGGTCGGCCTGCACCTCGTTCTCCCGGCTGTAAGCAAGAGCAACCGATTGGCTTACCGCTAAAGATCCGACTGTCAAAACACCTGCAGCCGCGCCGGCCCCGCCTACGCCAAGAAATACGCCTGCCAAAAAACCGGCAAGCGTTGCAAGCCCCCTTTTTGAAGATCTCTCTATCCGCTGAGAAATATGACGGCATACAACATGAGCAATTTCATGGCCAATTATCCCTGCAAGCTCCCCCTCATTTTCCATTGCCTCAAAAAGTCCGCTGTTGATGCAGATAATACCCCCCGGGCCTGCAAAAGCATTGTAAACATCTTCGTTGATGATATAGAATTGATAAGTAAAGGGCTGAGGAGGCGCTGCCGATAGAATCCTGTTTCCGACTTTGTTGATATAGTCTGCAATTAAAGGATCTTTTATAACTTCATACCGTTTTAAAATAATCTTTACAAATTCGCGTGACAGTTCCTCTTCTTCTTTGATGGTTATACAAAAAGATCCTTTGGGAAAAAGAATGTCCATTACCAAAAAAAGAGCAATGGATATCGCCAGTAATTTTCTGATAAATTTCATGTTCGCCTCATTTACTTTAAAGTAAGGATTAGGCGTTCAGGTGTCAATAATAGCTCTATATTTATATGCTTTTCAAACATTCATTTTTATGATAGAGATTTTAGATTATGGCACATATTATATGCATAGCCAATCAAAAAGGCGGGGTAGGAAAAACAACCACCGCAATAAACTTGTCTGCTGCCCTGGCTGTTTCGGAAAAGAGGACGCTTCTTGTAGACTGTGATCCTCAGGCAAACGCCACGACTGGGATAGGACTTGATAAAACCACAATCAAAAAAACATTATACCACGGCATGATAGGCAAGGCAGCAGCAAAAGACCTGATAATGGATACCGAGATAGAGTGCTTAAAGGTTATCCCTTCGCGTGTTGAGCTTACAGGTTTTGAAGTTGAGATGATGGCAAATCATGACCGTGAAAACGCGTTAAAAAAACTCATGGCGGATCTGGAAAATTCATTTGATTTTATTGTGCTGGACTGTCTCCCCTCCCTGAGCCTCTTGGCTGTAAACGCCATGACCGCTGCCCAACACATGTTGATTCCTCTTCAGTGTGAATTTTATGCATTAGAAGGACTCGGCCAGCTTTTACAAACAGTAAAACGGATAAGGAACGGCTTAAACCCAAATCTTCAAATTGCAGGGATACTGCTTACCATGTTTGACAAAAGGACGAATCTGTCATACCAGGTTGCTGAAAATGCTGAAAAATATTTCAAAAACCTTATATATAAAACAATAATTCCCAGAAACGTGCGGCTGAGTGAAGCTCCTAGTTTTGGAAAACCTATTTTACTTTATGATGCAGCTTCCGCAGGGGCAAAAAGCTACTTTGCTCTTGCAAAAGAAATAATGGCCAAGCTGATTTAATTATGAATTGAATAACATATAAGCACTCATTGAATTTGTCGACAGGCCGTTAAAAGCTAAAAGGGCGGAATGGAAAAAGGAAAGATCGAAAAAAAATACGGTTCAGGTTTAATAAAAAGGAAAAAAAGGGCTCTGGGGAAGGGCATTGATGCGCTTATCCCCGACATAGGATCTATTACAGAGAGTCCAAAGGAATATTTCCAGTGCGATATAGAACTGATCCGTCCAAACCGTTACCAGCCCCGTCTCCGTTTTTCTAAAGATGAGCTTAACGAACTGTGTCTGTCAATTAAGGAACAAGGAATTATCCAGCCCCTTTTGATCAGAGGGGATGGAAGCGGATATGAACTTGTTGCGGGAGAAAGGCGCCTCCGTGCGGCAAAAATGGCGGGGCTGCGACAGGTGCCGGTCGTCATAAAAAATATCACCGATTCAGAGCTTTTAGAGATCTCTATTGTTGAAAATATTCAGCGTGAAGACTTGAATCCTATGGAAGAGGCTGATGCCTACCAAAATCTTATAAATGAATTTAAACTA
This sequence comes from Deltaproteobacteria bacterium, assembly GCA_030596405.1. Taxonomy (GTDB): domain Bacteria; phylum Desulfobacterota; class Desulfobacteria; order Desulfobacterales; family JAUVKB01; genus JAUVKB01. The sequence goes on along the minus strand of JAUVKB010000076.1, from coordinate 3,151 downwards.
ACCCAGAATCAGATTTCCGAACGCGTTGGGAAGAGCAGATCCGCTGTTGCTAATTTTTTAAGACTTCGTCATCTGCCTGAACAAATCAGGGCAGACATAAGGGAAGGCAATTTGAGCATGGGACACGCAAGGGCTTTGCTCGGAGCGGAAACGTCCGCACTGCAAAACAAAGTTTGGCAGTCTGTTGTTTCAAAGAGGTTATCTGTCAGACAAACTGAAATCCTTGTCAAACGATTAAAAACCGAAAAGAAAAAGTCGGCAACACCTTCAAAAGACATGGAAAAAGCATATTTTTCCGATCTTGCTGACAAACTTTCTCTTTGTTTTGGAACCAGAGTTCTGATCAAAAGGCACGGGAAGAAAGGAAAACTTGAATTTGATTTTTACAGTGATGACGATCTTGACCGGCTGATTAATCTGTTGAAACAATAATAATTTTTTATGTCAATTCACATAATAATAGATGGCTACAACTTGATACGTCAATCTGATGCTTTAAACATTCTTGATCAGCAAGACATACAACTCGGCAGAGATGCCCTGCTGGATAAGCTTGCGATATACAAAAAAATAAAGCACCACAGGATCACCGTGGTTTTTGACGGAGCAAGCGCACCTTCATTTACACAGCATAAAGATCGCATTCAAGGAATCGAAGTGAGGTTTTCCAGGCGCGGAGAGTTAGCCGACACGGTGATTAAAAATATGGCGGCCATGGAAAGAGAAAAAGCCTTAATAGTCAGTTCCGACCATGATATTATAAATTTTGCATCAAATCAAGGCGCTGCCACGATCAGTTCCCCTGTTTTTGAAAAAAAAATTGACATGGCTGAATATATGGCTGTTAAAGGCATCGATATGGAATCTGAAAAAAATACCGGTTGGATTCCAACGACTAAAAAAAATGGGCCGAAAAAACGTCTTTCAAAAAAAGATAGGCGGAGCAGAATCAAAATAAGAAAGCTTTAATCTTATTATAAAATTCAGATGCAAACCTGAGCCTGTTCCACAATTATTCTTCTTAAAAGATCATTTTGTGAGCAACTTTCAGCAAGAGCAACCGTAACCCTGCTTCCCGGCTGGGCAAACTCGACCGATTCACCGTTTTCGTCGATTATGCTATAAATTTTATCTTTCCTTGCAAGACCTTTTACAGTTAAAATTTCAATTTCATCACCTTCAAACAGTTTGTTGCGCACCTCAATACTGACATTTTTGCGATCGGTATCTTTTATTACTTTTCCGACAAACTGATACCCCGTATTTTTATGGTCATAAAAATTTGGTATTATCTGTTCCGGGCCGCCCAGATAAAAACCGGTACAATAACCCCTGTGACTTATTTTGTTAAGTTCTTTTATCCATTCTTTCTTTACCTTGTAATTTTCAGGGTTTTCATAGTAAGCATCTATTGCTTCCCTGTATACTTTAACTGTAGAGGCAACGTAGTTAATTCCCTTCATTCGTCCTTCTATTTTTAACGAGGCTATCCCCGAATCTATCATGGACGGAATATGTTCTATCATACAAAGATCTCTTGAATTGAATATATAAGAGCCATACAGATCTTGAGATATAGGGTAATATTTGCCCGGCCGTTTCTCCTCAACAACCGTGTATTTAAACCTGCATGGGTGACAGCACTCGCCGCGATTGCTCTCGCGATTTTCCATAAAGCTGCTAAGAAGACACCGCCCCGAATAGGAAATACACATGGCGCCATGCACGAAGGCTTCCACATCTATCGTGCTGAAAGATGTGATCTCTTTTATTTCTTTTAAAGAGAGTTCCCTTGCGACATTAATCCTTTTGACGCCGAGATTTTCCCAGAACATAACGCTTTTATAGTTTGTTGTATTGGCCTGGGTGCTAAGATGCACAGGAATTTGTGGTATAAGATTGCAAGCCTCCATGAATATGCCCGGGTCGGCAACAATGAGAGCATCAGGGCCGATCCCGTCTAATGCCGCAAGAAAGTCTGCAATGGCTTTCTGCTCGCTATTTCTTGAATATATATTGCATGCTATATAAACTTTCACACCGAGTCCGTGTGCAAATTTTACTGCTTTTTGCATTTCATCAAGTGTAAAGTTTTCTGAAAAATTTCTTAAGCTAAAATCCTTGCCTGCAAGGTAAACCGCGTCTGCCCCATAGTGTATAGCAATTTCAAGTTTTTCAAAGTTTCCTGCAGGGGCGAGAAGCTCCACTTTTTTTTGTTTTTTGGCGTTGGTGTTCATCTTGATAGAATTGTTTTATCCTCTGTAATAATTTTAAACTGAAGGTTTAAATTGCATGGAAATTTTTCATCAAGCGCCTGAAAAAATGTGATCGATTGTCCTTTTTAAACCATCCTGCCACGGTTTTGGAGTTATCCCGTAATGTTTTTTGATCAGGCTGCAATCGAGTGCGGAAAATACCGGTCTTTTTGCCGGGGTCGGATACCCGGCAGTAGAAACAGGTTCAACACGGGTTATTTTCATCTGATCGTACGGTTTTGCCAGCTCAAATATCGTTTCTGCAAATTTGTGCCAGGTCGTTATCCCAAGACCGCAATAGTGGTACGTTCCCCAGTGCATCGGCAAGCCCTTTTTAATTCGACCGGCAATGGTCAGGATGGCTTCTGCCAATTCGGCCGCACAAGTTGGAGATCCGTATTGATCCGCCACGACACGTAAAACCTTTTTTTCCTTTCCAAGCCGGAGCATGGTTTTTACAAAATTGTGTCCATATTCGCTGTACAGCCAGGATGTTCGAACTATAATATGCGCCTTTATGCATGATCGTACAGCGGTTTCACCCTGTTCTTTGCTCCTTCCGTAAACACCGAGTGGAGACACAGGGTCAGTTTCAAAATACAGGCTACCCTTATTACCGTCAAACACGTAATCGGTCGAAATATGAAAAAGAGGTTTATCCGCTTTAGCGCACACATCAGCAAGATTTGCCGGACCATCCCTGTTAACGGCAAAGGCTAAATCATGCTCTTTTTCCGCTTTGTCAACATTTGTATATGCAGATGCATTAACTATTAATGACGGCTGAAATGTTTTTGTTATGGTTTCAACCTGAATTCTATTTGTAATATTCAGTTGGGGCAAATCAACGGCCAGCATCTCAAAACCTGACTCTTTGCCCTGTCTTTCAAGTTCCT